>CAYOBB010000130.1:0-2976 GCA_964402195.1 uncultured Clostridium sp.
CATCTAAAATAGATTTCCCTTTTTTAGATGATATTTAAGTGTATGTCTATAAGCCGGGTTCTGTCTTGAATAGCCATTTATCTAGGATATATATTACTATATATCTCAAGCCACACAAATCGAGAAGTGACGAGCAGCCATTTATCTTCCCTTTCCAAGGTGTTGCTCCAGGTGGGGTTTACACGAACAAGGAATATCACTATCCCTCCGGTGAGCTCTTACCTCGCCTTTTCACCCTTACTACATCATAATAAATTAACCTCATTAACATTCGGTTCATATTATTTTTCCTCACTCCCACAAAACTGTAGTTTTGTGGAAATCCTAATTGTCTTTTGACAAGTATATAGCGGTTATTTTCTGTTGCACTTTCCTTAAGGTCTCCCTTACTGGACGTTATCCAGCACCATTGCTCTATGGAGCCCGGACTTTCCTCTCGTAATACCTTTCGGTAATTACCAGCGACTATTCGGCTTACTCTTTTTCTATTTTAGAATTTTTTTATAAATTTGTCAAGAATCTAAATATTTATATTCAAAATTTTCCATGAAATCAAATAGCTCTCTAACACGTTTAAGCGTTATAATTTCATTTTTTTGCTGAGGGCACTTCTCTTTTTCAGTAACCAACTCTTTTTTATAACAATTTTTCTTCATTTTATATATCAAATAACGTAATTCCATATAATCAAAATAAATCTGATAGCCATCATCTAAATCTTTCCAAAACTGTTCAAACGAATAATTTTCCATCTATTTTCCTCTTTTAATAAATTGAAATCATAAATTTAAAAAACACATTGAAATTCATTGAATTAAAAATTCTAATAAATTTTATGGAAATAGTTTGCACTTGACGTGAAAGGAAACAATAAAATTTATTTAGAAGTTCTTTAAAAATTAATTGAACGAGCATTTTTCAAATTTATATTTTAATTTAATATAAAAACTTATTAATAAAATTTTATATTAAATTATTTTATCATATCTCGAAATTGAGATTCTGAAATAACAGTCACACCTAATTTATTAGCTTTCTCTAATTTACTTCCTGCATCTTCTCCTGCTAAGACATAAGTTGTTTTTTTTGATACAGAACTTGAAGTCTTTCCACCGAGCCCTTCTATAATATCTCCCGCTTCATCTCTCGTAAATTCTTCTAAAGCTCCTGTAAGAACAAACGTCATTCCATCAAATCGGCTATCCTGATTTTCTTCTTCGTCCTCTACCATATTTACCCCTGCCTTTTTTAGTTTATTTATCAAATCTATAGTCTGATGTTGCTTAAAAAATTCGCAAATAGCATTTGCAGTAATTTCTCCAGTATCATCTGTCATAACTAGACTTTCATATTTAGCATTTATTAAATTATCCATCGTCTTATATTTCTTAGCTAAAATTTTAGCTCCTTTAACCCCAACATGTCTTATTCCCAAAGCATTAATTAATCTATATAATTCATTATTCTTACTTTCTTGAATAGCATCATATAAATTTTGAGCAAATTTTTTTCCATCTTTCTTTAAAGTTTGAAAATCTTCTATAGTTAAAGAATATAAATCAGCTATATTTCTTATTAACTCTCTATTTAATAATTCTTCTATTATTGAATATCCTAGACCCTTTATATTCATAGCCTCTCTCGATGCAAAATGTACTATACTCCTAAAAAGTTTAGCACTACACTCAATACCTATACATCGAAGTATAGCTTCTCCCTCTTCTCTTACAACATCAGCACCACATACAGGACAAACTGTAGGCATCTTGAAAACCTTTTCTTCTCCAGTTCTTTTTTTCTTTACAACATCTACAACTTCTGGAATAACATCTCCAGCCTTTTGAATAACTACAGTATCTCCAATTCTCAAATCCTTTTCTTTTATAAAATCCTCGTTATGAAGAGTCGTTTTTGATATTGTTGAACCAGCAACTTTAACAGGTTCTAAGATTGCCATAGGAGTAATGGCTCCGCGTTCTTCCTACTTGACAAATAATATCTTTTAATCTAGTCTCTTTTTTCTCTGGGGGATATTTATATGCTACAGCCCATTTAGGAGTCTTATAATTAGAACCAATTATTTCTCTTAATTTTAAGTCATCAACCTTAATAACAGCCCCATCTATACCAAAAGACAAAGATTCTCTTTCTTCACCAATCTTATTTATAGCATCAATTGCTTCATCTATATCATTACAAACAATTTTTACTGGATTAACATTAAACCCTAATTTCTCTAAATATAATAAAGACTCAATATGAGATTTAAAATCTATTGTATCAGATTTCTGAACATTAAATATATAAATATCTAAAGGTCTTTTAGCAGTTTCTTTACTATCCAATTGTCTTAAAGAACCTGCCGCCGCATTACGAGCATTAGCAAATAGTGGCTGTTCTAGAATTTCTCTTTCTTCATTTAATTTTTCAAAACTTTCCTTTGAAATAAATACCTCACCACGAACTGTAATATCTACTTTTTCCTTCAACTTCTTAGGAATATTCAAAATAGTTTTTAAATTATCAGTAATATTTTCTCCAACTAATCCATTTCCACGAGTTGCACCTCTTACAAATTCACCATTTTTATACTCTAAACTAACAGATAATCCATCTATCTTTGTTTCTACAACATATTTAAGTTCTGTATTGTTTTCTTCTGCTACCTTTTTTACACGTTCATCAAAAGCTCTTAAATCCTCAAAATTAAAAATGTCCAACAAACTTTGAAGAGGCACCTCATGTTCTACTTTTTCAAAACCTTCTTTTATATGTCCTCCAACTTTCTGAGTAAGCGAATCTTTTTCTAAAAACTCTGGAAATTCCTTCTCTAAATTTCTTAGTTCTAGCATCAACATATCATATTCAAAGTCACTAATTTCAGGGTTATCATCATCATAATATCTTTTTGCATGATATTCAGTAATATCTCTTAATTCTTTTATTCTCTTTTTAGCATCTTCTTTTGTCATTTTT
>CAYOBB010000131.1:0-2947 GCA_964402195.1 uncultured Clostridium sp.
CTTTATTTGTATTCTCCATTTATACCCTCCTATTTTATTTTAGCTAACTTAATTATAATTTGACTTAATTCTTTTTCTAAGTTTGCCATTTCCTCTTTAGTATTATCTTTTTCTTCTAATTTCTTTAAAATTTCATTTCTTCTTGATATTAATCTTTCTTTATTATAACTATTTATAACATCTTCTATACATTTATCTATATCAGCAATTTCATAGTCATCTGCCATTATCTTGGTAATGTGATTTATTGTTTCTTGGTCCTCAAAAGAATCTAAAATATTAGCAATTTCTTTATTTTGTTCAATATATTGGTAAATTTTTTCTAAAATCTGTTTATTTATTTCATATTTAAAATCTGAAATACTAATATTCTCCTTAATTTTGATTAGCCTATTATTATCAGAATTTAATAATAAATATAAGATAACATTCTCTCTTCTTATAATCGATTCTTCTGGTATATTATTTTTTATAATATTTTTTGTGTTTATCTTCTTGTCTACTATATTCTTATTTTTTCTGTTTTCATATTTAATTTTATTAATTTCTGCATATACTGCTTCTTTAGAAATTTTGTATTCTCTAGATAAATTATCAATATAAATTTCTAATTCTATTTGGCTATCTACATCAGCTAAAATTTTAGCTATTTCTTGTAAAAATCTTATTTTATCATTTGTATTATCTAAGTTAAAATCATTTCTTAATACCTTTATTTTAAATTCAATTAACGAAATAGCATTTTCTACTAATAGATTAAATCCACCACTTCCATGTTTTATAACATATTCATCAGGATCTTTAGCACCTTCCATTTGCAGAATTCTAACATCACATCCTAAGTTTTTTAGAATTTCCAATCCTCTTAATGTTGCTGCTTGTCCTGCTGAGTCAGAATCATAACTAATAATTACTTGACCTGCATATTTTCTAAGTAGCCTTCCTTGTGCTTCGGTTAATGCTGTTCCTAAAGATGCCACTACATTATGAATTCCTCTTTGGTGAAGCGATATTGCGTCCATATAACCTTCTACAATTATTATTTTCTCAAGGTCTACTTTCTTAGCAATATTCATTCCAAACAAATTTCTTCCTTTAGAATAAACTATATTTTCAGGAGAATTGATATATTTTGGTAGTGACTTGTCTAAAACTCTACCTCCAAATGCAATTACTTTTCCTCTTATATCTAATATTGGGAACATTAATCTTTTTCTAAATCTGTCTATGAATTGACCTTTTTCATTTTTATTTACTAAACTAGATTCTAGTATTTCATTATCAGAAAACCCTTTACTTTTTAAGAACATATATAATTCATTAAAGTTTCCTGAATATCCAATCATAAAAGATTTTAAAGTAGCGTTATTTAATTTTCTACTTTTTATATATTCTTGTGCTTGTTTAGATGTAAATTTATATAAATTTTCATGATAAAACCTAGCAGTTTCTTCATTAATTTCATATACTTTTTCTTTCAAAGCTTGTCTTTGATTAAATCTGTAATCTTCATTTTTAGGAAGTTCTATTCCAGATCTATCTGCTAGATATTCTAAAGTTTCTCTGAAACTTAAATTCTCAATTTTGCTTATAAAGTGTATTACATTTCCTCCAACTCCGCAACCAAAACAGTGAAAAATCTGTTTATCTGGTGAAACAGAAAAAGAAGGAGATTTTTCTTTATGAAAAGGGCATAACCCGAAAAAGTTTCTTCCACTTCTTTTTAATTGTACATATTGTGAAATTGTATCAACAATATCATTTGAGCTCCTTATTTCATCAATTAATTCGTCACTATATCTTATCATTTTTATCCTTTCTTTTTATAATATTCGACACTTATTTCATAAATCCTTTTCAGGTTACATAATTTTTAACATTTTTGTTTCAATATTTATACAAAATTATTAAAAAAGTCGCATCTATTTTTAGATGCGACTTTTTTATTGTATAGGAAAAATCAACTTTCTGATTGATAGCTTGCGAGTTAGCAAGCAAAAGCAATCAAAAATAACTTTAAAATTTCCTATACAACAAGGTTAAGTTTCATTAATTCGCCCGCACGAAGTGCGTGGCATGTGGCGAAGCCATTTTTCTTACATATCTATTGTTACTAATTTATGTGATTTTAAGCTTTCTTGTACATTTATAACTCTTTGATTTTCCGAACCTTTCCAATCTAATTTTGGACTATGTAAGTCATTTATAAATTGACCATCTACTAATACGTCAATATATTTCATAGCTTCTTGTTTACTTAAATAATCCTCATATTTATATCCAGACCAGACCCAAACGTTTTTATCTGGATATTTTTCTTTAAATGCTTTAGCTAACATTTCTGTTCCTTTTATATTTTCGGGATTCATAGGTTCGCCACCTAAAATTGATAACCCCTTTATATAGTTTTTTCCGCATAAATTAATTACTTCATCAATTGTATCTTGTGTAAATTCTTTTCCTCCATTAAAATCCCATGTTTCTTTATTAAAACATTCTTTACAATGGAAACGACATCCTTGCATAAAAATTGAAACTCTGACTCCAGGTCCATTTGCAATATCCATCTTTCTAATCTTGTTATATCTCACTTGTAATCACCCTCTCGAACTTTATACATTAACCATTACTCTAGATTTAGTTTCAACTTTCTCCTCTATTTCATTATCTTCTTTTGTTTCGTTTTTATATTCATTTGCATCTTTATTATCTATGTGTAAAACTCTTTCTTTTATTTCTTGTGTTCTTCCTTTGTTCCAGAAGTTCGTTCCAATATATCCACATGTACGTCTTGCTACATTTAATGTTCTATGGTCTCTATTTCCACAATTTGGACAATACCACTCTAATTTATCATCAATCAATATTTCACCATCGAAACCACACTTTTGACAATAATCTGATTTTGTATTTAATTCAGCATACATAATATTATCATAAATAAATT
>CAYOBB010000132.1:0-2919 GCA_964402195.1 uncultured Clostridium sp.
AGAAATTTTAAACGGGTCATTAACAGATGTCGTTGAAATGGATGCAGCATCAAATAATAGTGTAGAAGATATAAGAAGTATAAGAGAAGAAGTAAATTTTTTACCAACAAAAGCAAAATATAGAGTATATATAATAGATGAGGTACATATGCTTTCAACAGGTGCTTTTAATGCATTATTAAAAACATTAGAAGAACCGCCAGAACACGTTAAATTTATATTAGCTACAACAGAACCTCAGAAATTACCCGCAACTATACTTTCTAGATGTCAAAGATTTGACTTTAAAAGAATATCAAATGAAAATATTATAAAAAGATTAAACATTATATGTAAAGAATCAAATATAAATATTGATGAAAATGCTTTAAGAACAATAGCAGTATTATCAGAAGGAGCTATGAGAGATGGAATAAGTATCTTGGAAAGGTGCTTACAAGAAGGAGAAGATACGATAACTGATAATATGGTAAAAGATTTAGCAGGAGTTCCAAAATTAGAATATATAAATAAAATTGTAAATAGTATAACAGAAAATGATAAAGAAAAAGCTTTAGAGATTACTCAGCAGATTTTAAGAGAAGGAAAAGATTTATATTATTTTTTGTGGGAAATAATAAAATACCTTAAAGACATACTTGTCTATAAGTCAAAAGGAAACCTTGACTTATATAATGAACTAGAAATAGAAGAAATAAAAAGTATCAGTGATAAAATTTCTAAAGATAGTTTATTTAATATGATATATAAATTATCTGAATTAGAAAATAATATAAAATGGTCAACACATAAAAATATAATGTTTCAGACAGGTATTTTAAAACTAATGGAGAAACAAGAAGTAAATAATTCTAAAGGATTAGAAGAAAGAGTAGAATATTTAGAGAAAAAAATAAATGATTTAAAATACCAACCTACAAAATCAATTGAAAATAGAAAAGTAGTAGCAAAAGATAACAAAGAAAAAATTGAAAAAAAAGAAGATAATAAAGTAAATGTAAAGAAAGTAAAAGGAACAGATTACTGGACAAATGTTATAAATATATTGAAAACAAAAGGAAAAATTACTTTATTTACAAATCTAATAAATACAAAAGCAGTTGAAATAAACGATATGCAAATAGGAATTGTTGGATTAACACCATTTGGAAAGAGAGTAATTGAAGAACCTGAAAATCGACAAGAAATAATGAAAGCAATTCTAGAAGAAACAGGAAAAGAAATGCAGATAAAAGTACAAGATGCTAATAATATCATAGAAGAAAGTAAAGAAGAAAATAATATAGATGGTCTAGATAATATACCATTTAATATTATAGATGAATAAAAAATAAAGGAGGAAAATAAAATGGCAAAAAGAGGAGGATTTCCAGGAGGAATGGGAGGATTCCCAGGAGGAATGAATATAAACAAATTAATGAAAGAAGCTAAAAAAATGCAAGCTGATATGGAGAAGACACAGGAAGAAATATCAAATAAAGAATTCGAAAATTCTGTAGGTGGTGGAGCTGTATATGTAAAAGTAAATGGCAATAGAGAGTTAAAAGAAATAAAAATAAAGGAAGAAGTAGTAGATCCCGAAGATATTGAAACACTTCAAGATTTAATAATCACATGTGTAAATGGAGCAATAGAAAAGGTAGATAATGCCACAGCAGAAAGTATGGGTAAATTTAACGTTCCAGGATTAATGTAATTACTATAATTAATCGAATTATAATTATATGTAGAGGCAGGCCTTGTGTCTGCCCATAAAAATATAACGCAATTTCAGAAAGGAAAATATAATATGTTATATTATGCACCATCAATTGAAAAATTAATTGAAAGTTTTGAAAAATTACCAAGTATAGGGCACAAAACAGCTGTAAGGCTTGCATTTCACATGTTAGACTTAAATAAAGAAGAAACAGACGAATTTATAAATTCTATAAAAGAAGCTAAAGAAAAACTAAAATATTGTTCAATATGTTTTAATATAACAGATATAGATCCATGTCCAATTTGCTCAAGCCCTAAAAGAGATCAAAGCATTATTTGCGTAGTAGAAGACGTAAGAGATATAATGGCAATGGAAAGAACTCATGAATATAAAGGTGTGTATCATGTATTGCACGGGACAATATCCCCAATGAATGGAATTGGACCAGAAGATATAAAAATAAAAGAATTACTTACAAGATTACAAAATAATGAGATAAAAGAAGTAATTATAGCTACAAATCCTAGAGTTGAAGGAGAAGCTACATCTATATATTTATCAAAACTTATAAAACCATTAGGAATAAAAGTTACAAGAATAGCCCACGGAATTCCTGTAGGAGGAGACCTAGAGTATACGGATGAAATTACACTTATGAAAGCAATAGAGGGAAGAAGAGAAATTTAGTTTATCCACAAAAAAAGAACTAATTGTGGATAACAAATATTAAAATAATTAACTCAAACTCCATAGATTCTAATAAAAAATTTAAAAATTTCTACTCTACTCGATAGTTTACAACATGATAAAGACCATCTTCTTGCAATTGCAATCCAAACAAACTCAACATCTTCTTCTTTTAATTCAGAAGTACAAACCATTTCATTTGGAACAGTATATTATACATGATTTAAATAACATTGAACATAATTTTTTCAATTTCATTTATTTCTAGAATAGTATCATCTGATAGCTTTGAAAGTTTATAAATAGCATCTGATTTGAATAAAGAATCTTTTAAATCGTGAATAAAATTATCTAATGCAGTATTTTTAATTTTATTATGAATAGATTTGTCAAGGTTATATAAGGTGGTATTCAGAGAATTACCTATTTTGTTAAAAAAATTATTGTGAAAAAAATATTTTTATGCAATAATATGATTGTATTATTTTAAATCTTATAATATTAGAATATATAAGAAGTTTGGAGGAACA
>CAYOBB010000133.1:0-2901 GCA_964402195.1 uncultured Clostridium sp.
GTCTTTGAACATAAAAAATTGGGCACATTTTTTCCTATATAAAAATAACCAATTATTATAGTTAATACCATAGGGAAGAATAGTAATTTTAAATGCTCCCAAACACTTTCATTTATAGCAGAAAATGAGGCAACAAATATGTTTTCTCCTGACCATTCAAATATAAAATGTAATAATGTTCCTAGTATAAATGTAAAAATAACACTAAATATTTGATAATTTCTAATTTTATTTTTATCCATATAAAATAAATCCCCCTTAACATTATTTGTATGTATAATGAGATTTGTACTATTCATGTTTTAAATATTTATTCTATTTTTATAAAATTTAGGTGCTTAAAAAGCATATGTTGTTAAGTTTATGTTTTTAAATTTTTTGTCATTATAATATTCTTCAACTGCCATTACAAACTGACTTCCAATCTTCTTTCCTCTATATTCTTCTAATATTATAAGGTCTCCTATATGTATTTCTTTATAGTATGAATGTCCTGTTATAATTCCAACAATTTTATCTTCTTTTTTTGCGACAAAAGTAAATGGTTTATAATTACATATTATTCCATTTTGCTTTGCAAATATATTATCACAAAAATACCAAAAAAGAAAAAGCTATAAAGAGAAATTCAGACCCAACGGCTTTTGAATTACATATATACTCGAAAATATCTAAGTATTAAAACTCAAATTCATTATTTGGTGACTATTTCTTTAAATTTATTAATTGCTTTCTCTGTAATTCTTTTATCTAAATTTTTATAACAAATTATACTACTAATCAAACTATTTAGTTTAACCTTCTTTGTTTTATACAAATAAATTTTTTTATTTAGTCTTTTTTTTATGTATCTATAATTCGCATATTTTCCATTTGCTTTTCTACCCAAATAAGTGAAATTATTTCTGCTACTATAAATTCTTGTTTTTCTATTCAATTCTAATTTTTCACTTTTTAAAAAAAACTCTATTTCCTTTAAACAATATCTTAAATAATCTTTAGACTGATGAAAAAGTAAAAAATCATCTTGATATCTTTCATAATATTTTATTTTCAATTCTTCCTTTATAAAATGATCTAAATCATTCAAATAAAATATTGCTAAAATTTGACTTGTCATACTTCCTATACTTAGCCCACTTTCGTCATTTTCTATTATATCAAAAACAATTTTTAAAGCGTCTTTATCTTTTATTTTTCGTTTAAGCTTTTCCTTTAGAATACTTTGATCAATACTTGCAAAAAATTTACTAATATCGCATTTTAAAATATAATATTTACCATATTTAATTTTACATTTTCTCTCATATTCACGCCTAAGTTCTAATCCTTTCCTTGTCCCCATATCTTTTCTACTTGCTACATTAGTATCTATTAAACAAGGTAAAATTGCAGGATACAGTATTTGTCTAGTAACTAAATTATTTATTATTTTATCTTGTAATTTTTGACTTGCAATTCTTCTCTTCTTAGGATCATATATTGTAAAATAATTATACTTTCCAGGCTTATATTCTTTTCTTTTTAAGATTTTATATATTCTCGATACATATATACATTTATATTCTTTATATTCAAAAACCTTTTGCTTATTTTTTGTATTGCGACACACTTCATCAAAAGCTTTCATAATATTTTCTATTTTATAAATATTATCATATAAATTAGATTTTCTCTTCATTTCAACTCCTAAAAAAGAGCTTTACTACTAAAATAAAGCTCTTAAAAATAGTTTTTAAATATACTCCTTTTCGAGAAATACCTACTAACAAATATATTTAACTATTTTTACTTTATAGCAAGATAATCTTACTAAAGGAAATAGCCTGTTTCTATCTAAAACTTCTCTATAGTCACCTTAGTAAACTATACCACAGTTTTTTAGAATCTAACGGACGGAAGCCAGGATCACTATTGTTATAGTTGTTGTTGCCATTCAGATTACCATCGTAATTCGCATTGAACATATTGTTCTCGTTATTATCGCTCGGCGAAGCCAACCACACCCAGCTATTCCCTAATTACTATGTAATAAAGTATTTAACCAACCAGAAGTATATCTAATTATATCATCCATTTTTTCTCCTAGTTTAATATATTTTTTATTACTAATAATTTCTTTTTCATAACTAATGTTAAGTAAAAAATCTATAACCTTTATTTTTGCTATCATCTTTCCTAATAATTCAATTTTATATTCTTTATTCAAAGTATTATTTGCTTCATAAGAAATTTCTAATAAATCATAAGAATTACTACGTATTCTATTTTTTATCTCTATATCTTTTCTAGGAAAATTTTCCATTTCTTTATCTACTTTTATTATAAAATCTCTTATAAATTGTATTACTTTAAATTTTTCATTCTTCATTTATTATTATTTCCACTTCTTTTAATATCTTTTTTACTATCTTTTCATTTAAATTAATATTATCAATCAAGAAATTATGTAATCTATCTATTCTTATTTTATAATTTATATACTTTTTAGCTCTTTCATATTCTTCTATATATCTATTTAGATTTCCATTATCACATGAATCTTCTACTTCATAATTATTAGCTCTGTTCAATAAAATATAATTTATCTTTTTATTTTCTAATTTAGCTAATATTCTAGGTAAAATATTTTTTGGAAATCCACATTCACTAAGTCCATCTGTAACATTTTTTAACTTATAATCGAATAAATAAGATATTATATACGCATCTCTACCATAGGAATGATAAAAACTACCCTGTTTTATTAATAAAATATCCTTTTCATGAATTTCTTTTATATTTTTTATTATTCTTACTATACTCAAAACATTTTCTCCCATTTTTGCTGACAGACACAAGGCCTGTCAGACAAATATACTTATATTTTAATTAATATTTCTTATTTAATCTTGAAACTCC
>CAYOBB010000134.1:0-2856 GCA_964402195.1 uncultured Clostridium sp.
GCCAGAGATACAGTTGTAAAATAATAATTTGAGTCAAATTCTTTTATATAAAATTGTCTATTATCCATTAATACTCTAGAAGATACTAAAATAGATTTATATTCTTCGTTACTATCAATATTTACAAATTTATCTTTTGTAATTTTACCTGCTTTTATTTCAAAAGACACAGCTATTGTAAATATAAGCATTGTTTGTAAAACCCTTAGATTTGTATTTGGATAAGCTTTATTTACTATTTCGTATATTTTTCTAAAATCATTCAAGGAATGTTTTAATATTCTTAAATTTCTTGTACCACTCTTATTAAAAGTAGATATAATAAGAGTGGTATTTTCTCTTAAAAACCTTATCAAATCTGGATTATTCTCATATCTCATTAACAATCCATTTATAATATAATTAAATTTTGGTGCATATTCAAAAGTTTCACCTATTAATTTTTCTTTTATTCTTTCATAGTCATTAGCTTTATCAAATACATATTCAATTTTATCCCTTATTTTTTCTACCATTGGTCTATCAGTATTTTTTTGCAAATCTCCCTGTTTATCTAAAAGATAAGTAGCAATAAATGTTTTCATTTCAATATTTGAACTTTTAAATTTTGTTGCTAGTTCTTTTTCATTACATATAATTATAGTTTTTATATGATCATGTTCTACAAAATTATTAATATATCCAAGTATATCTACTACATCTACATTTGCTCTTTCTAGGTCATCAAAGCATAATACTTTATCATTAGTAGCAAAGAAACTTTCATAGTCAATTTTTTCTCCATTTTTCGAAACTCCAAAAAAGTTCGCCATATCTAATCCTGTTTTAGCATATTCAGGTATTGTTGTTTGATTATTACTCTCCATGTATTTTCTTAGATTCTTGTCCATTAATTGTGTTGTTTCAATAAATATTTTTTTGCTTATTTCTTCTAGATTAGATATTCCATATAGTGACATATATATTGTTGTATATTTTCTTCCATTTAATTGAAGGGATTCTATTTTATTTTTTATTTTATGATTCCAGAAATATGTTTTTCCGCTTCCCCATTCTCCATTTATCATTATTGCATAATCTGTATAATCTGCTCTAACATAATCTAATATACTTTCAACTAATTCTTCCAATTTCTTTTTTCACCTTTCCTATAATTACTTTTAGCTAGTACTAAAATAGAAATTTCTTTTGTTTGGCTTTTTATAAGTTTATAGCATTCTTTTAAAGTTGCTCCTGTTGTACATATATCATCAAAAATCAAAACTTTTTTATTTTTTATTCTCTCTTGATTATTTAATGAATATACATTTTTTATATTTTCTTTTCTTTTATTTTCACTTAATGAACTTTGCTTTTTGTTTTTTCTATTTTTTACTAAAATATCTTTTTCAAAAATAATATTTAGATTTTTAGAAAGTTCTTGTGTTATTAATTCTGTTTGATTATATCCTCTTATCTTTTTATTATCAATATACATTGGTACTGGTAAAATATAGTCAGATTTTTCAATAAATTCACATATTTTCTTATCTCTTAATATTATTTCTGAAAACATCTTATATAAATATGAATCTTCTTTAAATTTATAACTCAGAATTTTTTCTCTAAATATTCCATCATAAATAAAAATATAATATACAAATATATTTTTATTTAGTCTTATTTTTCTCAAATTTATAAGACTATTTATTTTTCTGTAACATCTACTACAAATCCATTTGTTATCTATCTTTCCACATATGCCGCAACATGGTGGGAAAATTTGATTTAAAATTTTATCTATCAATGCTCCTCCTTTTAGGAGCCCCCAATTTATGATTATTATATACAAAAAAATTTTTTAAGTAAATATTTTTTTATAATTTCTGTTTTTTCCAGGTTACTAGATGTTACAATTCACAGCTTGCTTGCAAAGTTTCATAATATATTATTTTTTTATACCGCGTTAGCGACCAAACGAGCCCTAGAGGGCGAGTGAGAATTGGAGCAACCTACTAATATTAAATTTTAGGTTGCGATAAACAAGGTACGAAAAAATAATATATTATGAGACTTCTTACACTACTATTCATCAATAAACTGTGAATTGTAACATCTCTAGTATTTATGCTATTTAAAACTATATAATACAAATCTTCTATGAACTAGCTTTAGAGTCTCTTTAGTCAAAAATATATTTATTTAAATAAATGTATTAATTTATACTTTAAACCTGTATTTCTCTTTTTTCCATCTACATTGTTTATCATAAAATCAATTATTTTTCCATTACCAATTATAACAAGTATTTTTTTAGCTCTAGTAATACCTGTATATAATAAATTTCTTGTAAGGAGCATTGGAGAAGATTGTGGAAGTACCATAATTACTACATCAAATTCACTTCCTTGTGATTTATGAATTGTAATACTATATGCTAACTCTAATTGATCTAATTCTGAAAACATATACCAAGTCTTTTTTCCATCATCAAATTCTACACATAACTGTTTCTCATTTTCATCTATACTAATTATTTTACCTATATCACCATTAAATATCCCTGTTCCATTTTCATATTTTCCATCTATTTCTCTATCCCAAAATATATCATAATTATTTTTTATCTGCATTACTCTATCACCTTCTCTAAAGGTAATATCTCCATACTTTTTTTCCTTCTTATCTTCTGTTTTGGGATTAATTGCCTCTTGCAACTTATTATTTAAATCTTTTATTCCTAATTTTCCTTTTCTTGTAGGTGTTAGAACTTGAATACTTTTATAAAAGTCATAATTTCCGTATTTTTCTAATCTACTTGTACATAAAGAAATAACTTGGTTTACTATTTTATCATGCTGAATTTCTTGTATAAAA
>CAYOBB010000135.1:0-2848 GCA_964402195.1 uncultured Clostridium sp.
TATTATTTATTTTTATTGATATATCAGTATATTGATATATATTTAAATTCCATTTATTTTCTTTACTTTCAGAATTATTTATTGCATTTGCTGAACTATATAAAAAAATAGAATCAATTTGAAAAATATTACTTTCAGTTTTGATAGAAAGATTTGGTTCTTTATTTTGTTCAAGTTTTTTGTTTCTTATATTATTTCCGATAAAAAGTCCAATTAAAATGATAAATATAAGTGAAAAAATTATTAGAGTTATTTTCATTTTTTTATCTTCAAATAACATACTTTATCCTCCGTAATAATTTAAGATTACTATATAACAAAATTGCTATTTTAGCAAGGTATTTAAAGTAGAATTTTTGAAAATTTGATGTATAAAACTTGACAAAAATGGAAAAACTCTATAAAATAAATAAGCAAATTTAAAAAATGTATATTGCGATGAAGATGGAAAATAATTGAGAACTGTTTAAAGAGAATAAGTGCCTGAGGCTGTGAGCACTTTAAATAAGTACAATTATGCAACACATTGGAGCAATTAAAAAATAGAGTGGGAATACTTTTTCAAATAGGGTGGTACCGCGGAAGGATAGGTCTTTCGTCCCTTGCTTTTATAGCAAGGAGCGGAAGATTTTTTTATCTAATAAAAAAGGTTTTGAGAAATAGGATGGAGATTTTCGTAAAAAAATAATTTTAAAGGAGGAGAAGATGAATAAGTATAGAACTTATAATTGTAATGAGATTCGTGAAAAAAATGTGGGAGAAAAGATTAGGCTTGCTGGATGGATTCAAACTATAAGAGATTTAGGTGGAGTTATTTTTATTGATTTAAGAGATCAATATGGTATAACCCAAGTTGTTGCATCAGAAAATCAAGAATTGGTTGATTTTGCAAGCAAAATACCGATTGAATCTACTATTTCTGTGGAAGGAACTGTAAGACTAAGAGATGAAGATACAATTAATAAAAAATTAGATACTGGTTTAGTTGAATTATTTGCTGAAAAGTTTGAAATTTTAGGTAAAAGAACAAAAAGTCTTCCTTTTGAAATTGAAACTAGTAGAGATGTTCGTGAAGATTTAAGATTACAATATAGATTTTTAGATTTGAGAAATGAAAAAATGAAAAAGAATATGATTTTAAGAGCTAAAGTTATTCAATTTATGAGAAAGCAAATGATTGAGAAAGATTTTCTAGAGGTTCAAACACCAATTTTAACTAGTTCATCTCCTGAAGGAGCTAGAGATTATTTAGTTCCTAGTAGAATTTATCCAGGTAAATTTTATGCTCTTCCACAAGCTCCACAACAATTCAAACAATTGTTAATGGTTTCAGGAATTGATAAGTATTTTCAAATTGCACCTTGTTTTAGAGATGAAGATGCAAGAGCAGATAGAACTCCAGGTGAATTTTATCAATTAGATATGGAAATGGCTTTTGCTACACAAGAAGATGTATTTAATGTTATGGAAGAAGTTATCTTTAATGTATTTAAAGAATTTTCAGATAAAAGAATTGCTGAATATCCTTTTCCTAGAATACCTTTTAAAGAAGCTATGCTTAAATATGGCTCAGATAAACCAGATTTAAGAAATCCTCTTATTATTCAAGATGTAACAGATATATTTAAAAAAGTAAACTTAAATGTATTTAATGGAAAAATAGTTAGAATTATTTCTGTTCCAGGAGGAGCAAGTCAACCTAGAACTTTATTTGAGGGTATGACTGATTTTGCTATTAACGAATGTAAAGCTAAGGGATTAGCATGGCTTAAAGTAAATGAAGATAGAACTCTTCAAGGTCCTATTGCGAAATTTATTGGTGATGAATCTAGAGAAGAATTGCTTACTAGAACAAACACTAATGCAGGCGATGCTATTTTCTTTATTGCTGAACATGAGGGAATTGTAGAGAAACTTGCTGGTGAGATTAGAGAGGAGCTAGGAAAGAGATTAGATTTAATTGATGATAGTACTTTTAAATTTTGTTGGATAGTTGACTTTCCTATGTATGAAAGAGTTGACAATGGAAAAATAGAGTTCAGTCATAATCCTTTTTCAATGCCTCAAGGTGGATTTGAGAGTTTAAATAATAAAAATCCATTGGATATTTTAGCATATCAATATGATATTGTTGGAAATGGAATTGAGCTTGCATCTGGTGCTGTTAGAAATCACTCTCCTGAAATTATGATTAAGGCTTTTGAAATTGCTGGATATAAGGAAGATGTTATCTTAGAGAAATTTTCTGCTTTATATAATGCATTTCATTATGGTGCTCCTCCACATGCAGGTATAGCTCCAGGTATTGATAGAATAATTATGCTTCTATCTGGTGAAGAATGTATACGTGAAGTACAAGCATTTCCAATGAATAGTAAAGCACAAGATCTATTAATGGGTGCTCCTGGAGAAGTGGCTAAAAAGCAATTAGATGAGATTCATGTAAAAATTGATAAAAGAGATTAGCTTAAAATTTAGAACAGGAAAAAAATGCATAATTGGACATCACTTTCATATGTATAAATAAGAGGGTGATGTTTTTGATTAATAATGAAACTTTTTATATAGATAAAGTAGAGAACTATGGCGATTTTGTAGATGAGAATATAAAAATCCCTAAATTTATAAAAAAGATAATAGATTTTTCTTATTTAATAACTAATAGGGTTAAGATAAAGAAAATTAAAATAGAAGAATCATTTGGTATAGAAGATCTCAAAATTATATTGATTCCGATAAAAGATATTAATAAGGTAAAAGATAAAAAATTAAACGGAATTTTAAATAAACTTATAAAGAAATTAAAAGAATATCCAGTCAAAAATATTGTTTTATCAGAAGAATTAGA
>CAYOBB010000136.1:0-2843 GCA_964402195.1 uncultured Clostridium sp.
AAACTCTGTCAAACTTTCTCAATATTTCACATAACTGCTTACATTTTACTAACCAAATTTCAATATCTTCAGACTTTGGTTAGTAAAAAATTACTAACCAAACTAACCAAAAATTTTTTGTTTAGTAACTATTACTAAACAAACACTATTCTTACATTATATTATTCTCCATAAAGTAATTGTACATTTTTTCTAATTCACTCTCAGTATAAGATTCTGAAATGGAAACATAATTATCTAGTGTTGCTGATACAGATCCATGTCCCATCAATCTCTGTAATGCTACATCTCTTATTCCACCTTCAACACATCTCGTTCCAAAAGTATGTCTTAAACTATGTGTAGATATATCTTCAATATCAAATTTTTCTTTTAGTATTCTCTTTAAAACTTTGTTAACTCCTCTATGATCTACAAAATTTCCTGCACTATTAACAAATAATAAATTTTCAATATGATTATTAGTTATTGCAATATTCATTTGTTCAATAATGTATGGTAGTATGAACTTTGGTATAGGTAATTCTCTCGTTCCGTTAAAAGATTTAGGGGTATCTTTCATAATTACTCTTTCTTGTTTATCAACTGACATTGTGTGTTTTACACTAATTAAATTATGTGCAAGATCAATATCAGTAGTTTTCAATGCAAGGACTTCTCCTACTCTCATTCCTAAATACATTTGAAATAAGAAAACATTTTTATATGGTAAAGTCTGAAAATCTATATTTCTTAAAAAATCAGTAAATTTTTCTTGTTCTTCAACAGTTAAAGGTCTTACTTTCTTATCACTTTTATTGCTTTTAGGTCTTATAACATTTTTCATAGGATTAACTGTTATATAATCTCTATCAAAAGCATTTCTAAAAGATTGATTTAGTTGTTCATAAAACTTCTTTATTGTAGAATTACTATAATCTTTTAATGAATTCAAATAGTCTTGTATATCATCTTCAGTAATTTCTGCAATATCTTTATCAAGCAATTCATCAGGTATTTGTTTTATAGTTTTATTTATTCTCATAAATTGCCCTTCTGAAATAATTTCAGCTTTCATTTTCTTTTTTGCTATGCTTTGCATTATAGTTCTTAAACTAATTCCCTGTTTAGTAATAAATTTTTTATTATCTTTCTTATACATTAGTTCTTCTAAAAAATGTTCTGCATCATTTTTTTCTTTAAAACTTTTTGTTGCCAATTTTAATTTATTATTTATATCATATTTTTCATATTGTACTGCCCAAGTGTTTCTATCTTTTCTATAAAATATACTTGCTCCAACTTTTTTACTCATAAAATTTGCCTCCTAACCTTTAATAATAGTATGCTCAGGTAATATTTCAGGAATAATATTGTTTTCTAAATAATATTTGTTCATTTTTTCAATTTCTGATTCTTTAAATTTATTAAAAACAGTTGTATAAACATTTAAAGTAATACTTATATTAGTATGTCCCATCAATCTTTGTAATGCAACAGCTCTCATTCCACTTTCAATACATCTTGTTCCGTATGTATGTCTTAAACTATGTGAAGAAATATCTGTTATATTAAACTTATCCTTTAAAATTCTTCTTAATACAAAATTTACATTTGTTGAATCAACAGGTTGCTTTTTATTATTTGTAAATAATAGTTTTTCTTTATTACTGTTTTGTAATGCAACTTCCATTTGTTCAATAATGTATGGTAGTATGAACTTTGGTATAGGTAATTCTCGCTGTCCTGCATAAGTTTTAGTCGTTTTTCCTATTATCGTTTTATTATTTTTATCTCTGCTTAATGTTCTTTCAACTTTAATTAAATTATGTGCAAGATCAACATCAGTAATTTTTAATGCAAGAACTTCGCCGATTCTCATTCCCATAAACATTTGAAATAAGAAAACATTTTTATATTTACATTCTTTTAAAGTTACATTTTTTAAATAATTTGAAAATTCCATTTCTTCATCCAATGTTAAAGCTCTTACAACTTTATTGTTATTTTGGCTTTTAGGTCTAATTACTTCTGTCATAGGATTACAAAGTATATATCCCTTATTAAAAGCATAGTTAAATACCTGATTAAATTCACTATGAATTTTCTTTATAACTGAATTGGAATATCCTGTTAAACTATTTAGAAAATTTTGAATTTCATCTCCTGTAATATCATCTATTTTTGTATTATATAAATAAGATTGCTTTATAATATCAACTGTTTTCTTAATTCTTCCTAAAGACCCTTCAGAAATTGTATTTGTTTCTAACTTTTTATTAGTTCTTAATAAAATTAAATCTCCTAAACATATTTTATTTTTTTTGATATACAAAGGATTTTGTCTTTGATACATCAATGAAGTTAAGAATCGTTCAGCCATTTCTTTTGTAGGCTGACTTTTACTTCTTCTTTTTTTTTCACCTGTTTTTAGATCTGTTTCATAATATAATACTGTCCAATTATCCCTAGCTTTATTATAAAATATAGATCCTTGACCGATTGTTTTCTTAGGCATTTCACTTTCTCCTTTCCATTTTCCATAAGTAATATGCAAGTCTAGTAACTGTTTTGGTTTTTCCTATATTTACAGAAGGGAAATCATCCCTTTTAAATAAATCATTTGCAAGATTTTCGCCCATTTTTAAATCATTTGCGACATCTTTTACCGTCATATTCTCAAAAGGATTCTCATTCATATTACTTATTAGAACTCTTATAAATTCTTCAGATAATTTTTCTCTATCCATACGACAACCCTCCATTTCTTTTTGAAACTCGCATAAATAGAGCTAAAATTATCATTATTTTTATTATAAACTCCTATAAAAACGAATCCCAAACCTATTTATTGAATTTTTTTA
>CAYOBB010000137.1:0-2822 GCA_964402195.1 uncultured Clostridium sp.
CAATCGAATAAATCACTGTAAGAATTGTAGATAAAGTAGATGCATATATAGACATAGAATAAACATATGAATATTTCATTCTTATCCTAGACATAAAAAGTATTAATTCTCCAATAACAGATGTCATAATTGCATTCAAAAGCCAAAATATAGATAAATCTAAAAAATTCGCAATCAAAATTCCAAAGAAAGATACAATAATAATATAAGCTAAATTTTCATTAATATCATTTATCAAATTATCTCTATTATACCCATTACTTAAAATGTTTAAATCAATATAATCATCTGCTTGTTGCATAATAGTTACAGCTTCTTTCTTGTCAGCTGACTGTTTATCCTCTTCATTTATCTCAATTTTTCCTTCTGCAACAGAAAAATCTGGAATTCTTTTTTTCACAAAGTTATCAACTGATTTATAATTAATAAAAACATATGCTATACTAGCAATAGAAAAAATTAAAGATAACAGCAGTGATATTTTAAACACAAACATAATACATTTTGAAAACTTCTCCCCCAAAAATCTAACATATTCCTCTAAATCTATTAGTGCAATTTTTAGCCTTTTAAAAAAAGTTATTTTCTTTACTTCCTCCATACTCTACTTATATTCCCTTCTTATTTTTGAATTTATATTAATAGGTGACCCTTTCAAAATTGCTTCATCTCCTAATTTTACATCTGAATCTGTAATATCTATAACAATATGATTCATTCCAACTCTTCCCAGAACTCTATAATATCTATCATTTATTAATACTTCCAGCTTTTCTTTCATAAATAATTTTGAAAAATCATTTTTTAATATTCTTATTTTATCAATAAATTTAAAAGTATCATTTGCTTTTTCCACATTATATCCATCACTATAACCGAACAGGAACAATTCCAAGTCTAGAATCTCTTTTTAATTTATGAGAATTTGAATATCCAATAGTAGAGCCTTTTGATACTTCTTTAATTTCAGAAACTTTTGACTTCAAAGTAGAAACAGATTTTAAACCTATATCATTTTTCATTGGCAATTTTCCCACAAAAGCAGAACCAATTCGAACAGCATTTAAATGCATTATATCATATTTAAAGAAAGCTGTTGAATTACAAATATGCAAAAGGCCTGTGTCAATTCCATTCTTTTTTAAAAAAGCAACTACATCTAAAAAACGA
Source organism: uncultured Clostridium sp. (assembly GCA_964402195.1). Lineage (GTDB taxonomy): Bacteria > Bacillota > Clostridia > TANB77 > CAG-508 > UMGS1994. The sequence goes on from CAYOBB010000137.1 coordinate 1,171, forward strand.
TTAAATTGTTTTTTAGTAAAATCTTCTTTTTTCTGATAAGCAAAAGAAAAATGAGAAAAAGTACCTTCAACTTTTAAATTATTACATTGATTTAGTATTTCTACAATCTTCTCTTTTTCATCAAATCTAAAACCATATCTTGAAAAACCAGTATCAATTTTTAGATGAACTTTTACTTTTTTTCCAAAACTTTTAGCTATTTCATTAGCCACTTTAGCAGATTCTATTGAGCCAATAGATAAAATAATATCATTTTCAATTAACTTTTTTACTTCACTTTTAATAGACGTTGACCCAAGCATTAACACTGTAGCCTCAATTCCAGCTTTTTTAAGTTCTAACGCCTCCTCAGCACAAGAAACAGCTAAAAAATCAATTCCCTGGTTAATTAAAAATTTAGAAAATTGTATTAAATCTAAACCATAACCATTTCCCTTTACAACTCCGATAATCTTAGTTCTTTTACCTGAATCATCTGGATTTTTTTCATTAATTTTTTTCTTTACTAAATTAATATTGTGTTTTAAATTCTCTCTACTAACTTCTAATACCTTCAAAACATTCCCCTTATTTTTTGTTTGATAAATTTCTTTTTATATTTCTAAGCGTTCTAAAAGTTTTTTCAGAAAATTTATATAATTTATACCAAAGTGGTTTAAAAGGTAAGTATACCTCGCCTATAAACTCAGTAAATTCAGCGCCAAAACCTTTCTTAAATCTATATAATCCATATTGTGGATGAGATTCATCTACAACTCCAGAAACACCTCTAAAATCATACATATCACATCCATTGTTAATAGCCTGTTTTATCATTTCCCATTGAAGTAAATAATTAGGCATCAAATTTCTATGTTTATTACTACTAGCTCCATATAAATACCAAGTTTTATTTCCATACATAATAGGTATAATTCCAGATATAGGCTTGTCCTCATAATACGCCATAAGTAATTTCATATGTTTTGGGGCAAGTTCATCATACATTTTTTCAAAATATCCTAAAGATCTAATTATAAAATTATCTCTTTTTCCAGTCTCAACCATAATATCATGAAAAGCTTTTAAGTCATCTCTTTCACCCTCCTTTACTACAACGCCCTTCCTACCAGCTAGCCTAATATTATATCTAGTTTTTTGATGGAATCCAGCTAAGACCTCTTCTTCTGTTTTTCCTTTTAAATCCAAACGAAAAACAAATCTTGGCTGAATTTCATCTTTAAAATCCTTAGCATCATCTTTTATTTTATAACCAATTTTAGTAACTAATTTTCTAAACTCTGTATCATCTTTTTTTATATCAGGTTCCATTCTAAAAACAAAAGCCTTATATTTTTTACCAAGTTCTTTAATACCATCTGTAAGTTGATTTAAAGTATCTTCATCATGAATATCACAAACAGGGCCACGAGATGCATACATCATATTACCAAAAAGTGGCATCTTTCGTATCCAAACACAAATAGACCCCTTAACCTTCTTATTCTCATCCTCAGCAAGAACAACTTCTTTTATCCAGTTAGTCTTTACATTCCCCCATTCCAAAGATTGCTGAAAATTACATCTTTCATGATTTTCTAAAAATTCTGTATATTCCTTTTTAGTATCTTCTGTCACAAACCTCATTTTTATCCTCCAAAATATTTTATTTA
>CAYOBB010000138.1:0-2792 GCA_964402195.1 uncultured Clostridium sp.
ATGGTGATAATGATATTGGTAGAATGAAAACTCAACGAAATTTTATTATGGAAACAATTAAACAAACAATTAAATTTAAAAATGTTACTAAAATAACTGATCTTATCAATATTGCTTATGAATATGTTGATACAAATGCTGATTTAAATGAAGTTTTAAAATATGCTCCCGCTGCTATTGAATTTGATGTATCTAGTATTCAATCTGAAACATTACCTGGTACTACTGCAAATTTAGGTTCTCAAAATTTATCTTTCTATAAAATTAATAAAAAAGAGACTACTTCGTTAGTTAAAGAAATGTTTTTTTTTGATACAACTTTGTCTTCCGATGAAATTAGTATTTCACCTTCTAACTTAAATGTTCAGGTTCTAAACGGTTGCGGAGATGATGATACTATAGAAAAAGTAGTATCTTTATTAAAAAAAGCTGGGTATAATATAAAATCTACAGGAGTTACAACTATTAGTCAATCATCTAGAATAATTAATAGAACAGAAAAAAAACAAGCAGTTATTGATGAATTAACTGATGTTATTGGTCTTAATAATGTCGAATCTGGAAAGGATTATAGTAACTGTGATTTCACAATTATTATTGGACAAGATTTTTTGAATGTATAATATTATAAGGGTCACTAAAAACAACGACCCTTATAATAAATTTATTTTTTTGTATATTTACAATGTTTATTAACTTTTATATTTTTAATTCTTATATATCCACCTATTAATATTAAAATTATAATTGCTATTATTATATAAAAAATCTTAATGTACATTTTTTCCTCTACGTCATTATTTGCAATTAAATCTGCTTCATATGTAATTCCTTCTATTTCATATTTTATTTTTCCAACTTTATCGCCTTTATTTATTGGTGCTTCTAAATTTTCGTTTAATATTATTTCTGGTACTATTTCCTCAGTGGTTGTATCTATACTCATAAGAGCTGTTATATCCTCTGAAGTAACTAATTCTAATCTTTTTGTCTCTTCAGTAGCATTAGGAATCTCGATATTCTCAATAAAATTTCCTTCATCTTTTACTTTTTTAAATGAATAATTATTAAAAGCAAATTCAAACATCGATATTGTATTAATATATCTTTGACTTAATCCATCTATAGTTACGTTTGCACCAAGAACAACCGTGATAAATTCCATATCGTTTTTCTCAGCACTAGCCACTAAACAATTTTTTGCTTGGCTTGTAAATCCTGTTTTTATTCCTGTTGCATATTTATAATAATAGTTATCTTCTCTGTTATTGTTATTTATTATAATTAAAGAATTAGTATTTGAAAAAGTTCTATCTTCATTTTGATATAAATTTGTAGCAGGTAATGTATATGATGTTGTAGATACTATTTTTCTAAATGTTTCATTTTCCATACAATATTTAGCAATTAATGCCATATCATATGCTGTAGTGTAGTGGTTTTGATTATGTATTCCGTTTGGGTTAACAAAATTAGTATCTTTACAACCTATTTGTTTTGCTTTTTCGTTCATTAACTTTGAAAATTCCTCTACACTTCCTGAAATATGCTCGGCAAGTATTACAGCTGACTCATTTGCTGACTTTAACATAAGTGCATATAGTAAGTCTTTTACTGTTAAACTTTCGCCTATTTGTATATTTGCAGTTGCATATCCACTTGGAATAGATGTTATTGCATTTTCACTAGCTACTGCTGTTTCGTCTATATTACATTCTTCTAGTGTAATTATTGCTGTTAAAATCTTTGTTGTGCTTGCTGGATATTTCTTTTCCTTAGAATTTTTTTCATATATTATTTTACCTGTTGACTTTTCAATTATTATTGCAGCTTCTGATTGTATATTTTGATCTAATTCATTAAGATTCTCAGTAGTAGTACCACAATAAGAATATTGAATACACGAAATTACTAAAGTTAAAAATATTAATATTTTTACAATTTTTTTCTTTAAATTCATCATTATTCTCCTATTTTTATAATATATACTATTTTTCGACAATTTTCAATATTTTTTAGAAAGGTGTGTGATTTTTATTTTTAATAAATATAAAAAAACTATATTAATTGTTTTATCGTTTATAATATTAATTGTATTAATTATTATTATAAAAATAATTGATAATAATAAAAAAGATGAAAAAATCTTTACTTCAAATACTGTATTACTTGATGGAACTACTTCTACTGATAAAAGCTCTGCATCAGAACAAGAAGATACTATTATAATTCATATAACTGGAAGTGTTAATAATGAAGGTATTATTGAAATTAAAAGTGGTAGCAGAATTGCAGATGCTATAGAAAAAGCTGGTGGTTTAACTGCTGATGCTAATTTAAGAAATGTTAATTTAGCTTATGAATTAGAAGATGGTCAGAAGCTATATATTCCTAATTTATCTGATGATAATATAGATGAATATATTGAAGATGGAATTTCTGATGATGTTGTGATTGATTCTTCTGACAATACTGATTCTTCCAAACCAATTAATATTAATAAAGCAGATATTACTCAGCTTGAATCATTAAATGGAATTGGTGAATCTATAGCTTCTGCTATTATACAGTATCGCAATGAAAATGGAGATTTCAGTTCTATTGAAGATATAAAAAATGTCCCTGGAATTGGAGATAGTAAATTTGAAAATATTAAGGATTTTATTACAGTTAGATAAGAAAATTAACCTTGTTGTATAGAAAAAACTTCGAAGACTTACCACATACCTTGTATGGACGAACTTGTTCGCCCGCTCTTCGAAGATTTTCTTAAACGAAAAAATCTTAAATTT
>CAYOBB010000139.1:0-2747 GCA_964402195.1 uncultured Clostridium sp.
AAATTCATATGATGGTGGAGAAGGATATAAATTTTCCAATCTTTTAAGAGATGTTTGCAAGGTACAGGGAATTGAAAAAATTAGATTTATTTCACCTCATCCAAAGGATTTTTCTGATGATGTAATTGAGGCTATTCGTGATAACGAGAAGATAAGTAGAATTATTCATCTGCCACTTCAAGCTGGAAATTCAAGGGTTTTAAAAGTTATGAACAGAAAATATACAAAAGAACAATATTTAGAACTTGTAGAAAAGATGAAAACTAGAATTCCTGGAGTTGTATTTTCAACTGATATTATAGTAGGTTTTCCAGGGGAGACTGATGAAGAATTTGAAGATACTTTAGATGTTGTTCGAAAAGTGAATTTTGAGCAGATATTTATGTTTATTTATTCTAGGAGAGTTGGAACACCTGCTGATAAAATGGAAAATCAGATTTCAGAGAAAATTAAACATAAAAGATTTGAAAAACTAAAAAGATTATATGATAATAATGTATCTGAGAATAATAAAAAGTATGTAGGAACAATACAAAAAATATTAGTAGATGGTAAGAGTAAAAATAATGAAGATATTTTAACTGGAAGAACTGATACAAATAAAGTTGTGAATTTTGAAGGCCCAGATGAGTTAATAGGTAAAGTAATTGATGTATATATTGAGTCTGAACATAAATGGTATTTAAAAGGAAAATATGAACTATAAATTATTTTAAGAAAGGAAAGTATAAATAATGGCAGAAGAACTATCACCAATGATGCAAAATTATATGGCTAAAAAAGAAGAATATAAGGATTGTATCTTGTTTTATAGATTAGGTGATTTTTATGAAATGTTTTTTGATGATGCAATAACTGCATCAAGAGAGCTTGAGATTACTCTAACAGGTAGAGCATGTGGATTGGAAGAAAAAGCTCCTATGTGTGGAGTTCCATTTCATTCTGCTGAAATATATATTTCAAGACTTATAGCTAAAGGATATAAAGTTGCAATTTGTGAACAGTTAGAAGATCCAAAAACTACAAAGGGAATAGTAAAAAGAGATGTTATAAGGGTAGTTACTCCTGGTACAGTTATAGAGAAAAATATGTTAGATGAAAAAAAGAATAATTTTATAATGTCAATTGTAAAAAAAGGATTCTTTTATGGATTAGCTGTTTGTGATGTAAGCACAGGAGATTTCTATGCAACTCAAATAACAGAGACTAATAATTTTTCAAAGTTATTAGATGAGATTGCAAGATATGTTCCGTCAGAAATTATAACAAATTCTATGATGATGAATTCAGAATCTGAAATTACTCAAATTAAAGACCGTATAAATGTATGTATTTCTGAAATACAAGAAGAAAGCTTTTCAGAAGAAACTGATTTAGTTTCGAAAATATATACATTAATAAATGAAAATGGAGATAAAATAGAAAAATTTAATGATAAGTTATTTGCAATAGCTGCTATAAATGGATTAAATAGTTATTTAACAGATACACAGAAAATTAAATTAGAACATATTAATCGTATAAAAATATATAAAACTACTAGATATATGGCACTAGATATTAATGCTAGAAGAAATTTAGAGTTAACAGAAAGAATGAGAGATAAATCTAAAAGAGGTACTCTTTTATGGGTTTTAGATAAAACATTAACTTCTATGGGAGGGAGGTTACTTAGAAGGTGGATATCAGATCCTTTAATTGAAGTAAATGAAATAAATAACAGATTAGAATCTGTCAAAGAATTAAAAGAAAATTTGATTTTAAGGGGAGAGATTTCAGAAGTTCTAAAAAAGGTTTATGATATTGAGAGATTAGCGGGACGAATTTCTTATGGAAATGCTAATGCTAGGGATATGATTTCTTTAAAGAATTCAATTAGTAAATTACCAGAACTTAAAAATTTATTACAAGATACAAGTTCAGGATTACTTAAAGAATTATATAATAATTTAGATGAATTAAAAGATGTAACAGAATTAATTGAAAAGTCTATTGTAGATGAGCCACCAATATCGATTAAAGAAGGTGGAATTATAAAGTCTGGATATAATGAAGAAGTAGATGAATATAAAAAGGCTTCAATAGAAGGAAAATCTTGGCTTGTGAATTTAGAAGCAAAAGAGAAAGAAGCAACACGGAATAAAGAATTTAAAAGTTGGATATACAAAAGTATTTGGTTATTATATTGAAGTTACAAAATCATTTTTAAGTCAAGTTCCAGATAGATTCATAAGAAAACAGACGTTAACTGGTTGCGAAAGATATATAACTGAAGAATTAAAGAAAATAGAAGATAAAGTTTTAGGTGCAGAAGAAAAGGTTGTTGATTTAGAATATAGATTATTTACAGAAATAAGAGATAAAATTTCTTTTCAAATACAAAGAATTCAAAATGCTTCGAATATTGTATCTATATTAGATGTTTTAACTTCATTTGCAACTATTGCTGAGGATTATAATTATTGTATGCCTATAGTTGATAATGGTGAGGAAATAGAGATAAAAGATGGGAGACATCCAGTAGTAGAAAGAATGATTGATGATGGTACTTTTGTACAAAATGATACTTATTTAAATCAACATACAGATAGATTATCTATTATAACAGGACCTAATATGGCTGGTAAATCAACATATATGAGACAGGTTGCAATTATTACTCTTATGGCTCAGATTGGATGTTTTGTTCCTGCGACTTATGCTAAAATTGGAATTGTAGATAAAATATTTACAAGAGTAGGTGCTTC
>CAYOBB010000140.1:0-2682 GCA_964402195.1 uncultured Clostridium sp.
AAACAATACAGAACTAAAAGAAAAAATGGAAGAATGTATTAAAAATGGAGAAACTATAATGGTTTATTACGATAAATATGTAGGATTCAAAAATATTACAGCACCAAGGACAGCACCAATAACAAAAATAGAAATATTAGATAATTAGGAGGAATTAAAGATGTTAAAAGTAGATAAAGGAAATGTAGAAGTTAAAGGGATTAACCCTCTTATAAGAGCAGAGCTTACTACATTAATATATTCATTACATACAGAGGGAATGTTGTCAAAAGAAGAAATAGAAAAAGATGTAAAAGATGGCTTAAAAACAAAAGAAGAAATTAAAGAACTAGCTGAAAAAAAGTAAAGCAAAACTAGAAAGTGAAATAAAAGAATTATTAAATAAATTATTTAATTAAGCAACAAGGGCTAGACTAAAACAAATCTAGCCCTAATTTTTACGAAAGGAGAAAATATGGCTGAAAGAAGAATGTTTGCAAAAACAATAATAGATAGTGATGCCTTTCTTGATATGCCAACATCGGCAAGATTACTTTATTATGACTTATCTATGAGAGCAGACGACGATGGTTTTATCAATAGTCCAAAAAAAATAATAAGAATGACAGGTGCATCTGATGATGATTTAAAAATTTTGATTATTAAAAAGTTTGTTATTCCATTTGAGAATGGAGTAGTAGTGATAAAGCATTGGCTAATACATAATTACATAAGAAAAGATACATATAACGAAACACCATACAAAGAGCAAAAAGCAATGTTAGTAATAGATGAAAATAAAAGTTATAAGCTAATCGAAGACAATTGTATACAACCCGTCGATGAAACGTCGACACAGGATAGGTTAGGTAAGGTTAGTATAGGTAAGGATAGATTAGATAATAATATACCAGCTTCCGAAGATAAAACTTCTACAGCTTCTGCAAAAGCCAGCAAACACAAATATGGAGAATATAAAAATGTATTGCTGAAAGATGAAGAATTGCAGAAATTAAAAGACAAGTATGAAAATTGGGAGGAGCTTATAAAATATCTAGACGAGTACATTGAAATGAAAGGTTATAAAGCAAAATCTCATTATTTAGCGATAATAAAATGGGTAGCAAATGCAGTTAAAGAACAAGAACTGAAAAAGAAAAAACAAAGTAAAACAGCAATGGAGGAATTTTTAAATGGATAAGCAAGAATTTTTGAAAGGAATTGAAAAACTAGAGTTAGCATATAATCAAAAATTTACAACAGAAAAATTAAAAGTTTGGTGGGACAATCTAAAAGAGATGAATGTAAAAACATATCTTGAAAGAATAGATGAGCTAATAAAAACAAATCAATTTATGCCCAATATTGCAGAAATTTTAAATAAGAGAAACATATTAAGCAATTATGAACAGAGAGACTACAGCAATTATGATTTTGAAAAACTATATGCTAACAAATTTTAAAAGGAGAGTGATTAACAAATGAATAATACAACATTAGAAACAAGACAACTAAGTTTTACAGACATACAAGATAAAAAGAAAAAGCGATATGAGCAAATATTAAATAGATTATCAGACAGAGAAATGACAGCTAAAGAAATAGCAGTAGAAATGTTTGAGCTAGGAATGATAGCAAGTACAGAAAGAAATTATACCGCCCCACGTCTAACAGAGCTTGAGAAAATGGGATATGTAGAAGTAACAGGCAAAAAGAAATGTAAATGGACTGGGAAAATGGTTGCAGTTTATAGGAGGGTGTAAAGGTGACAAAAATAATATTAATATTTATTTTAGCAATATTGATGTTTTATGTAGGAGAATCTCAAGGAGAAATGAAAATATCAAAAAAAGTAAAAGAGTACATAGAAGAGTCTAAAGACTGGAATGAATTTTTAGTGAAGATGTCTATGGAATGGAAAGATAAAGGGATTTAGTATGAAATATCCAAAATTAACAGGAATATGCAAAATAGCAATTGAAAATAATTTGTGCCGAGGCTGTTCTAAGCTAGAAGATTTTAATTTTCGAGGACAAGCTGAATGTGAATTAGCACAAAAGCCCAAAAAAGTTTTAGAAGGAATACAGGAGAAGATAGAGATATGGATGTAGAAGACTTAATGCAATATATGCTTAATTTATTCAACAATACAGACAAAGAATTACATGAAGAGTATGAAAAATTAAGTCAAAAAGATATGGAGTTATCAGATTTAGACCACTACATAGAATTTCATACATTAAAATCTTATGAATTAGCAAAAATAGGAAGATTAAGAAAAACATTAAGAGAAGAGCGAAGAGAAATCAAAAACAACATAGATATGATAGAAATAATTAAAAAATTTACAGACAAATATAACAATAAATTAATAACAGGGGATATTATACAAAATTTAAAAGAACAAGGAGTTTTAAGAAAAAAACAAGAAAACCCAAAATACAATTATAGAACTAATGTTTTGGATAGATTGGAGGCAAAAGAAGATGAGTATAAATAGCAAGAAAAAAGGTAGTGCTGGAGAGCGTGAATTAGCAAGCAAATTAAGAGAATATGGCTATAATTGCAGGAGAGGGCAACAATACAATGGACTAGAAGGAGAAGATGTAGTTGGATTAGATTATATACATATAGAGTGTAAAAGAGTGCAAGCATTAAATTTAGACGAGGCAATGGAACAATCTAAAAGAGATAGTACAAGTA
>CAYOBB010000141.1:0-2626 GCA_964402195.1 uncultured Clostridium sp.
ATTATTCCAATTAAATCTATATTAATAGATACTTCTGATTCTAATATTAGAAATGGATCCGACAATTGTATAGCAAGAATAGTAAAAGATAAATTAGAAGAAAAAGAAATAATTGATATTTCACAAGCATACAGAAAAATTAGAGATATATTTATAAAGGATAAAACAATAAAATCGATAAATGCAAGGTTAAGTGAAGAAAGTCATTTTATGGATAATACTATTGAAATTGATGTAGAAATGCTTAATAGAAACGATTGGGAAAAAGCAATAATTACTAAAATAAATGAAATACCATTTGATTATATCGGAAAAGGAGAGCAATCTTCTTTAAAAATTGAACTTTCATTGACTAATAAAAGAGCAGAAAATTCAGGGATTTTGTTGATAGAAGAACCTGAAAATCACTTAACTCATGCTAAGTTAAATAAACTTATAAGTGATATTTCTAATTTAGGAAAAGAAAAACAAATTTTTACAACAACTCATAGTAGTTTTGTGGCTAATAAATTAGGGATAGAAAATTTAGAATTATTAAATAATAAGTTATTGACTAAATTTGAAAAGTTAACAGAAGATACTAGAAAATTCTTTATAAAGAAACCTGGATATGATACATTAAGATTTTTGTTATGTAAGAAGGCAATATTAGTTGAAGGGGATGCAGACGAATTAATTTTACAAAAAGCTTACCTTACTAAAAATAAAAAATTGCCAATAGATGATGAAATAGATGTAATATCGGTAGGAACTACTTTTTTGAGGTTTTTAGAATTAGCAGATTTGTTAAAAAAAGAAACTGTTGTAGTAACAGATAATGATGGTGATGTAGAAGCTCTAGAAAAAAAGTATAAAAATTATATTAATTTAAATAAAAAACAATATGTAAAAATTTGCTATGATAAAGTTACCCATATAAATCAAGGAGAATTAAAACAAAAAAATGGTAATTTTAATTATGATACACTTGAACCTTGTATGGTTAGAGCAAATAATTTGCAAACTTTAAATAAAGTTTTAAATAAAGAGTTTAAAACAGAAGATGATTTGATTAAACATATGGTTAATAATAAGACAGAATGTGCATTAAAAATATTTGAGAGTGATATAAATTTAAACTATCCTGTATATATAAAAGAGGCGATACAATGAGCAAGAATAAATTGATAGTTGCTGGTGCAGGAACAGGTAAAACAACATATTTAATAGAAGAGGCTTTAAAAGTAAAAGACAAAAGAATTTTAATTACTACATATACTATAAATTGTAGAAATGAAATTGAATCAAAGATAATAAATAAGATAGGATATATACCTAATAATATAGTTATTCAAACATGGTTTTCGTTTTTACTAGAACATGGAATTAGACCATATAAAAAAATATTAAGAATTAAAGAAGTTAATGGAATACATTTTGTTGAAGGTAAATCAGGATTAAAATATAAAACTACAAAAGGATTTCCAGTGTATTATGGTGAAAATGAATTCGAAAATTATTATTTTGATGCAAATAAGAGAATATATACTGATAAATTATCAAAGTTAGTAATTAAAATTAATGAAAAATCTGAAGGATTAGTAATAGATAGAATAAGTAAAATATATGATTATATTTTCATAGATGAAGTTCAAGATATGGTGGGATACGACTTGAAAATAATTAAAAGTATGTTATGCACACAATCAAATATTAAATTAGTTGGTGATCCAAGACAGAATATATATAATACACATCATGCGGAAATGTATAAAAAGTACAGTAATGGTAGTATTGATGATTTTTTAACAAATGAATGTAAGAATATTGGATATGATATAGATGATAAATCACTAACTATGTGTTATAGATGTTTTAAAGATATTATCAATTTTGTGAATATCTTTTATCAAGAATATGGTGCTTTGAAAAGTATTGAAAAAGATAAAGATGAGCACCAAGGAGTTTTTATAATTACAAAAGAAGATGTGGATATATATTTGAAAAAATATAATCCAATACAATTAATATATGATTCACGAACAAAAATTAATTCTAATTATAGGAGTACGACATATGGAAAATCAAAAGGTGCTACATATGAAAGAGTATTGTTATATCCTACAGGAGAATTTAAAAAATATTTAAAGGGGGAAAAGTGTAAGATAGATGGAATAACAAAAAATAAATTATATGTAGCAATGACGAGACCAATAAAAAGTTTAACTTTTGTATGTGATGATTTAGATAATAATTTTAATTTAAAAAAACGGAATATAATATCTTGAAATCAATAGTTTTTACAGAAAATTCGGAAATATTCTAGACAAAAAATGAATAATACTGTAAAATTTAAAACATATAGAAGACAAATAACGATGTAGACAATGTCGCCAATTTGTCGCCAAATAAAAAATATTTATAATTAAAATAAGTACAATAAATACAAATAATACTGAATATTCCAAAGGCTACAACACTTGAAAATACAAGTAATACAAATAATATTTATAGTATTATAAATATTATTAAATTTCGAACATGTGGAAGTGGGAAGAAATATAAAAACTGCTGTGGAAGAAATCAGTAGTAGCAAGGGTTACAGCAAATTGGCATTTTGATAAAAAGTATAAAAAAGGGCAAAATG
>CAYOBB010000142.1:0-2624 GCA_964402195.1 uncultured Clostridium sp.
CAGCAAAAATAAAAAGATATGAAGAAATGAAAAAAATTAAATAATTTTTTCTTACTACAAATAATATTTGTTATTACTACGAAAACTAATATTTTCTAAAATGAATTTATTCACGCATACAATAGATTTTTTACTGTATGCGTTTTTGGTTGACAAAAAATGACCTAAAATATATAATATTTTCAAATAAAATAGGAGAGAGAAAATGCTTGAAAATATTGATATTATTGTTGTAAAAAGAGACGGAAAAAAAGTAGAGTTTAACGGAGCAAAAGTAGCATTAGCAATAAAAAAAGGTTTTGATAGCGTAAGTAAGGAAAATGAATATACAGAAAAAGATATACATAAAGTATATAATATAGTAATAGAGAAAATAAGAGAAAAAAAAGAAGAAAAAATAAAAATTGAAGAAATTCAAGATTTAATAGAAGAGATATTAAAAAAAGAAGGGTATGAAAATGTTTATGAGTCTTTTTCTACATACAGAGAAAGAAGAAATCAGTCTAGGAGGGTATTTTTTGACGAAAAAAAGCAACATAAATTTTTAAAAGCAGTAGAAAATTTGGGATTAGATTCATCAGAAGAAGAGATATCATCTGGAAGATGTACAGCTATGGGATCAATGCTTAGTTATGGACAAACATTATCAAAAGAATTTTCAAAATCATATTTAATGAAGAGAAAATATGTAGATGCACATGAAAGTGGTGAAATATATATACATGATTTAGATTATTTTCCAATGGGAACAACAACATGTTGTCATATTGATTTAAATAAATTATATGAAGACGGATTTTCGACAGGAGATGGATATTTTAGAGAACCTAATAGCATTATGACATATGAAATATTAGCATCTATAAGTATTCAAGCAAATCAAAATGATCAACATGGTGGTCAAAGTATTCCAGCACTTGATTATTATTTTGCACCTGGAGTTATAAAAACATTTAAAAAAGAATTTAGACAAACATTACATGATTTTTTAGATTATACGGAATTTGGGATTTTTGCTGCTGTAAATGGAATGGAAAGAGAAATAGAAAAAATAACAACAATAGATTTTGATATATCAATATTTGATACCTATTGTAGAGAATCAGAGCAATTAAAAAGATTATTTAGAATAACATATGATAAAGCAATTAAAAAGACTGATAAATCTGTATATCAAGCAATGGAGGCATTTATATATAACTTAAATACAATGAGGTCAAGAGCAGGAGCTGTATTACCTAATACAACTGTAAATTTGGGAACAGATACTTCTAAAGAAGGAAGAATGATTATTAAGAATTTTTTACTAGCAATGGAAGCTGGAATAGGAAATAATGAGCTACCTAAGTATCCTAAAACAATTTTTAAAGTAAAAGATGGAATAAATTATAATGTAAAAGATCCTAATTATGATTTATTTAAACTAGCATGTGAAATAAATTCAAAAAATCTATTATTTTCATTTTCTTTTTTAGATTCAAAATTTAACAAATCAGAAATGGAAAGACAAGATGAATATTCAGAAGTTGCGTATATGGAAAGTTCGAGAAGAGTATATGAAAATATAGTAGACGAAACTAAAAAAACTTCAGTAAGTAGAGGAAATTTGTCTACAACTACTATTAATTTGCCTAAATTGAGTATAGAAGCAGAAGGAAATATAGAGAAGTTTTATATTAATCTAGATGAAACTCTTGAACTGGTAAAGGAACAATTACTAGACAGATACGAATATCAAGCTGATAAAAGAGTATATAATTTTCCATTTTTAATTGGTCAAGGAATATGGATGGATAGTGAAAGATTAAAGCCTCGTGATAGATTAAGAAGAGTAAATAAACATGGAACACTTTCTATTGGTTTTATAGGACTTGCAGAATGCTTAGTCGAACTAACGGGAAAACATCATGGAGAGAGTGAAAAATCACAAAAATTAGGTTTAGAAATTATTTCACATATAAAAGAAAAAACAGAAGAATATACAAAAAAATATAATTTAAATTTTAATGTGTATGCGACAAATGAAGAAAAAGTATTAAAAGAATGTATAACACTAGATAAAGCTATGTTTGGAAAAATAAAAGGAGTAACAGATAAAGATGAATATACAGAAGGATTTATAATTCCAGAAGAATATAATATTTCATTTGATGACAAAATTTTAATTGAATCTAAATACCACAAGCTAACTTTAGGCGGACATAGAATGAGAATTGATATTGGTAATAAATCAATAGGTGATAGTAAACTGCAAGAAAAACTTATAAGAAAAATGAAAGAAGCGGAGGTGGGATTGGCTGAACTAATAATAAAATAAAGATACAAAGGAAAAGATTATGAAACAAATAATTGCAAAAAGTATAGATTTAAAATTAACACTTTTTATTAGATAAAGGAGAAATAGTAGAAAAAGGTAATCATGAATCTCTAATACAAGATAAGGGATTATATTATAACTTTTTCATTGAGCAATCAACAAAAACAGAAAACTCTATATTGAGTTAAAAGGAGATACATATGAAAAATAAAACAATAAATAGAATGCTTAAACTATTAAAATCAAAAATTTAATGAAAATTTATAATTTAAATTAATTAATAAATTAAAAAGGTGAGCATAGCTCA
>CAYOBB010000143.1:0-2593 GCA_964402195.1 uncultured Clostridium sp.
TAGGTCTTCCATGAGGACAAGTAAAAGGATTTGGCAATTGTAATAATTTCTCCATCAACTCATCCACTTCTTCCTTGCTTAATTTCATTTTTGCCTTTACAGCAGATTTACAAGCTATAGTCGCAATAAATCTATCTTCCTTTTCCTGTCTAGCAGTTCTTGAATAGTCACCAATCTCATCTAACAATTCAATAAATAACTTCTTTGTATCTAAATCTATACAAATACTAGGAACACCACTCAATTTTATTGTATTCTCTCCAAATGCTTCCAATACAAATCCTGCCTTTTCAAACATTTCAACATTCTCTTTTATAGTTTCTACCTCTTTATGCGTTAAAGTTATTATATCAGGAAGTAACATAAGCTGAGAATCTTTATTTTCATCACTATAATAATTTTCTTTTACTTGCTCATATCTAATTCTTTCATGAGCAGCATGTTGATCAATAATATACATTTCATTCTCAATTTCAACAATTATATACGTAGAAAAAAGAATACCAATAAATTTATAATTATTATTCTTCATATTTTTAAACTCTTCAATTCTTTCATTTTCTTCTATTGGTAATATATTCTTATTTTCTTTTAGTTCATTAATTTGATTTTTTTCTATATTTATTTCTTCTTTTATATTATCACTATCTTGACCTTTATTAAAAAACTTCTTATACATATTGTCAAAATCTTCTTGATTATTTTCTACTATATTTTCGATTTTTGTACTTTTAATAGCTTCTTCTAATATTTCTTTTGTCTCTCTTTGTTTTATTAGTTCTTCCGTCATCTTATAAACTTGTTCTTCTGAAGGAACTATTGTCTCCTCCCTCTTATTATCTACCATATCTGAAATCTGATAAGAAGTTTTAGTCTCTGAAACACCTATTTTTTTTAAGCCTTCTCTAAATTTATAAATTTCTTCTATAGAATTTTCATCTGATGATCTATTATTATCTTTATCAATAGCTTTCTCTTCTTTTTTTGACACATTTTCAACTAATTCTCCTTTTGATAAAGCAAATTTTATAGCATGATATATAGCTTTAAAAACTTTATTTTCTTCTTCAAATCTGACCTCTAATTTTGCTGGATGAACATTAACATCAACAAGTTCAGGATTTATTTCTATATTAAGTATTAAAAATCCAAATTTATTAATCGGTATCATTCCTTTAAAAGCTTGCTCTGCTGCTGCATTTAAAGTTTTATCCTTTATATAACGATTATTTACAAAGAAAATTTGATGACTTCTATTTCCTCTAGCAATTTCAGGCTTTCCAACCACTCCACTAACTCTTATTCCTTCATACTCATAATCAATATCTAAAACTGCTTGAGCAATATCCTTACCATAAATGTTATAAATTATATCTTTACTATTCCCTGTACCAGAAGTTTGAATTATAGTCTTTCCTGAATTTATAAGCTTAAAAGATATATTTCTATTTACCAAAGCAAGTCTTGTTATTGTATCTTCAATATATCCAGATTCTGTATAATCTTTTTTTAAAAATTTATAACGAACAGGAGTATTATAGAAAAGATTTCTTACTGTTATTGTAGTTCCAACTGGCGCACCAACTTCTGTTTTTTCTAATACCTTTCCACCTTCTATAATAATTTTATTTCCAATCTGATTATCATCTGTTCTAGATATCATTTCAATATTTGCTACCGCTGCAATACTAGCTAAAGCTTCACCTCTAAACCCCATAGATTTTACTTTTAAAATATCTTCTGCATTTCTAATTTTACTTGTAGCATGTCTTTCAAAAGCCATTTCCATATCATCTTGACTAATCCCCTTTCCATTGTCAGAAATACGAATAAATGAAATTCCTCCATTTTTTATTTCTACTGTTATTTTATCTGCACCAGCATCAATTGAATTTTCTACCATCTCTTTTACAACTGATGCTGGTCTTTCTATTACTTCTCCTGCAGCTATTTGATTTATTGTAAGCTCATCCAATAATACTATATTTCCCATTTATATTCCTCCACACTATTACTACTTTTTGTTATTATATCACTAACAAATTTAATTTGTACATACATTTTTTATTTTTCATCCGTAACACTTTTTGAGTTTTAGAATAATATATAACATACTAAGGATTTACAGTGAAGAATAAAAAAATTCTCATACTTAAAAGGGGGGAAAACTCATGCCAGAAAATAGAGGTTGTGGCGGATTTGGTTGTGGTGATGACTGCTTATGGATAATACTTCTTTTAATCATAATCTGTTGTTGTTGCGGTGGCAACAGAGGTTGCGGTTGCTAATTTAAATTTACAAATACACAAAAAGAGCTCGATTGGCGAGCTCTTTTTGTACGGTATTACCTTTTTTCTTTTAAATATCGTTCAATATAAATTGGAAATCTATTTATACTGGTTCAACATAAACAATACTTAATTCTCTTCCTCTTTTTAATTCACTTAATTATTAAAGAGCACAGCAAAATTCTATTTACTGTACTCTTTATCAAATTTATTTCACTTCTAATAATTTTCAGCTTTAATTTCAAAAAAACTTTTTGGATGATCACATACTGGACAAACTTCAGGAGCTTTCTTACCAACACAAA
>CAYOBB010000144.1:0-2590 GCA_964402195.1 uncultured Clostridium sp.
TTTCTTGAAATCTTATTCTTTTAAAAATATTTATTACAAAATTGTAATATTTCTTTAAAGGTTTGCCCCTACAAGGCATGTGGCAGGTCTTCGAAGTTTCATATTTAATAGAAAATTTCTCCGAAATTCCTATTAAATAAAGCCTTCGGCAAAATAATGCGCACATTTTTTTTTGTGAAAATTGGCGCACGAACAAAAACGGGACTTTAAAGTGAATTTTAACAGTTTGACATTAGTAAATGTTCCCTTTTGTTCTTTTACTATGTAATATAACCTATAATATTTATTCCATATTATTTCCAAATCTTTTGATTTTTTGTGTTGTAGTTTTTTCAAATTCATTATCTCTAATTTTAAATTCTCTAATGTGTTTAAAATTAGGTAATTTACTATTTATTGATTTAACTGAATTATTTATAATTTCAAATATTTCGCTAGATAAAGGTTTGTCCTTTTTTAGATAATTTTTAATTGTTTCTATATCAGGCTTTATCTGTGCTTTTACATATGTTTCTCTTGAATTATTGTCTAGTCTTCCTGATACTAAAGACTCTAATATAAATTCATCGTTATCTAATAGAGATTCTATTTCTTCTGGATATATATTTTTGCCGTTTTTGGCTATTATTATGTTTTTACATCTTCCTGTAATATAAAGGTAACCATCTTCATCTATTTTTCCTAAGTCTCCTGTATAGAACCATCCGTCTTTTAAAACTTTATTTGTTTCTTTTTCATTTTTGTAATATCCAAGCATAACATTTGGACCTTTTACTACTATTTCTCCAATTCCTTCTTCATTAGGATTATCGATTTTATATACTACATTTGGAATAGGTAATCCGCATGAAGTGGATTTATTAAAGAAATCATTATTACCAGCAACTAGAGGAGAACATTCTGTTAGTCCATAACCTGATAATACTTCTATACCGAATTTTCCAAATGACTCAATTAGACTTGCATTGATTGGTGCTGCACCTACTATGATTTTTTTTAGGTTTCCTCCTAATGAATCTATTATTTTTTTCTTTACTATAAATTTCATGTAAAAAGGTAGGCTGTCCATAATATGCTTGTCTTCTGAAAAGTATTTTTTGGGTAAAGAGCTTTTTAATGTTTTTATAATTTTTTTATGAATACTCTCTAATAAAAGAGGTACACTTAAGATTATATTTGGTTTATATTCTTTAAGATTTTGCGGAATGTATCTTAATCCATCACAGTAAGATATAGTGCCTCCACTAGATGTTACAAGTAGAAATCCCAAAGTACATTCGTATGTATGATGTATAGGTAATATAGATAGAATAGAAGTTGATTTTGATACTTTTACTATATTTCCTACAGAAGTAATATTAGAACATATATTTCTATGAGATAGACATACTCCTTTTGCGTTTCCTGTTGTTCCAGAAGTAAATAGTAAAAAGTGCATTTCATCAGGATTAATAATAATATTTTTAAAATCATTAGAATAATTTTCTAAATTATATAATCCAGACGATTTAAAAGAGTCAAATGAACGAAAAATATCATTATTTACATCTAAATCAAAATTGACAAATGTGAGAGAATTATTTAACTTTTCTTTGTTATCTACAATACCATTTAGATTTTTGCTATCCCCTAAAATTATACTAGACTCAGAAATATTTAAGAAGTTTATGACGTCATCAGTATGAAGTTCTTTATCAATTGGAACGACAATTCCTACAATACATGCAGCTAGATATGATACAGCCCATTGGTAGCTATTTTTTCCTATGACTGCTATTTTTTTATTTTTAAAGCCATTGTTGATTAAAGAAATTCCAAGAGCTTCAACGTCTTTTTTAAATTGAAAGTAAGATACATTATATATGTGTCCAATTGAATCTTTTAATTTAAATGCTGTTTGATTACTATATTTTTCAGATATATCGTATAACATTTCTTTTAAATCTTTGTAATCTGTTCTGGGATAATAGTGTTTTTCCATGAATTCGCTAACTGTTTCTTTTTTCTTCATTATTATTCTCCTATCTTGTAAAATTTGCTTGAGTTTAATTTTGTTAATTCCTTTGTATAAGAGCCAGAATAAATGTCTATATTATCATCTTTTAGAGGAATATCAAAAGCAACTTCACATGTAAATTCTTCATCTAAATAATTTATTATGTGTATGGTAAATGATACTGTAGAAGCTATTGAACTAAGTAATATACTAGAATCTCTTAACAAATTACCATCAAAAGTAATGGTTGAATTATTGTTTTCTATTATATAATTTGGACTAATATCTCGATTTACATATGATAGAGTAAGTGGATTAGAGCAATCTGTATAAAAAATTGGTTTTGTAAAATCCATATCTTCATTATTAGTTTTTATAGAGTATTCTATAGAATCATTTATTAAATATTCATCATTTACATTGGCTATACCAAAATTACTTGGATCTTTGTAATAAAAAACTGGATTTCCTTTTGATGGTGGTGATGGATATGAAAAGTTATCTATATATATTTTTTTTACAGTATTCTTATTAGTTAATTCATCATATGAAACCATATTATTTATTTTTATTGATATATCAGTATATTGATAT
>CAYOBB010000145.1:0-2556 GCA_964402195.1 uncultured Clostridium sp.
GAGCAACCGGCTCATAACCGGTGGGTCCAAGGTTCGAATCCTTGAGGGCGCACCATTTTATTTTAATACGGGTAGGTGGTCGAGTGGTTAATGGCACCAGACTGTAAATCTGGCGACGAGAGTCTACGTTGGTTCGAATCCAACCCTGCCCACCAATGAATTTATTAGGAATATTAAGGCTTTTAGTTGCTCAAATTTCTAAAAAACTTAAATATCCTTAAAAAGTCCGGCTCTACACCAATAGTTGGGGTGGGGCGTTTTTTAACTAAGTTGCCCCTAATATTTCTTTGATTTTTATCATTTCGATTAAAAAACTTGTATTTTTGTGCTTTTTGAGTACACTAAAAAAACCTAACATAAATTTAGGTTTTTTTCAATAATTAAAAGTCATACATTTTTAGTATTTAATTATTCAAATGATTTTTCTAATTCTAATAAAATTATCAGAATTAGAAAAATATCTTAAAACTATTCAATAATTTTGGAAAATGTCCCAAAAATCATTGACATTATGCTTCTGGTTCTACTAAACCATAGTTCTTTCCATCTTTTAGTTTAAATATTACATTTACTTTATTTGTATCTACATTTATAAATGTTAAGAAATTATTTGATTGTTTTTCTTGTAATTTTAATTTTGCATCTTCTACTGAAATTGGCTTTATTTCATAGTAAATAGTTTTTATTACTTCTTCTTCAATTTCAGACTTATGTTCTCCATCAATTAAAACTTCTTTCATTTTAATTGAATCTTCTTTATTTTGTCTTTCTTTTTTAGTTTTTACTTTTCTAATTTGTCCTTCTAAAATGTCTATATTTTTATCAATTGAAGCATATAAATCTTTATGTTCTGTTACAGCTCTATATCTTTCTCCTTTATATAATACTGAAAGTTCAGCTATTTGTGATTCTCTTTCTGTTTTTATTGTTACATAAACATCTAAAACTTCTGTATCAAAGTATTTTTCTAATCTCTCAACCTTTTTCTCCACATAATTTTTAATAGCCTCAGTTGCCTTTAAATCTTTCCCTGTTATTTTTATGTTCATATTAATCACTCCTTTTCTTTTAAGTATTTTTATTATATCTATTGTAATAAACATTGTCAAATAATTTTATATTTTAAATATAATATCAATACAGTTATCTATAACATGTTATCCAATACGTCCATTTTTTTATCGTTTCTTTTTATATATAATTTTCTAATAAAATATATTATATAGAAAGGTACTATCGCCTGAACTAAAATCATAACGGCTGGATAAACTTCTCCTGTCAAATTATACACTATTTCTATTGGCGTATTTGGAAAATTATCTGATATAAACATCAAATTACTTCCAAAAATTGAATTAAAAATAAGTGCTATAATTCCTATTATTGATATAAAAGTAAAATAGTATTTTATATCTTCTTTTTTGAGTTCAATATAATTTGTTATATTAACTAGCAATCCCAAATATACCATCGTTCCATGTAAGAAAAAACTATGCAAACTAATAAAGTGTAACATTGGGTATGTACTTAAAGAAGTATTAGGGCATATTAAAAAGCATATACCAGCTATAATAGCTCCTGTCGATAAAAATACATCTCCTACTCTTTTTAGTTTTCCTCTACAAAATCCACTAAGTATTCCTGCATACAAAATTAAACTACAATAATATAGTGGTATATATGTATTAGGATTAGATGCATTACCTACCTTTAAATTAAATATTATTTTCAAAATTTCTAATATCCAAAGTATAACAGTTTCTACTTTTATCATATTTAGAACATCTTTTTGATTCTTTTTTCTTGAAAAAAATAAGGCTATTCCAACTAAAACTATAGTAATAATAAACAGTATTAAGTGACCTATACTAAATAATTCACATGCTGGAAATTCGCCTGGTTTTGATAAAAACATATATATCACTCCATTAATATTTCTTTATTTAATACTTACCTTTTTGGTATATTATTTATAACATTCTTCTTAAAAAAAATCAAGAAATTGATATATTAAACTAAATATTTATTACATTCACTTGACATATATATAAAATCTAGGACTTCTTTTTTCGCAAGGTTTATCAACGAAATAAAAAACACTTTTTCTCCAGCTATAATCTTTTGATATTTTTTTTCATTATAGTATTTTACTTGTGATTCAAAGCTATTTAGTTGATCTTCTGAGTCTGTGCTTACTCTTGCATATGCTACTACTTTTAGCCTTTCATTTATTTGTAGTACTGTAGTTCTATCTATTCTTACTTGTATTTTCTCTATAACTTGAACTTCCATTAATCCTCCATTCCGTTAGAAAGAACCCTTCTTGGATTATACACTATTTTACTTTCATTTAGAAATGTACCCCTTTACGTGGTAAAATGTGGAATATAGAGAGATATAGTTTCTAAAAACTATTGACACAGTGTTTGCTTACACTAAAAAAATGTATGAGCAAGATTAAATTTTTCTTACTCATATATTGTAATTTATATTTTTATTTACTTTGTTCAAATAACCAATCTCTAACAGCATCTATTTTATATATATAATCAAATG
>CAYOBB010000146.1:0-2487 GCA_964402195.1 uncultured Clostridium sp.
CTTTAAATTTATATGCACCATGACTCGTTCCTATTGCTATTGCTAAAGAATCACATCCTGTTCTTTCTACGAATTCTTTAGCTTGTTCTGGGTCAGTGAACATTGCATCACTTGTAGCTACATTGACTTCATCTTCGATTCCTGCTAATTTTCCAAGCTCAGCCTCTACTACTACTCCATGTTCATGAGCGTAATCAACAACTTTTTTAGTAATTGCTACATTTTCTTCAAAATCATATTTTGAACCATCAATCATTACTGATGTAAATCCATTATCTATACACATTTTACATGTTTCAAAATCTGGCCCATGGTCTAAATGTAGAGCAATTGGAATATCTGTCTCTTCTACAGCAGCTTCTACCATTTTTATTAAATATTTTATTCCTGCATATTTTATAGCACTTGATGATACTTGTAATATTACAGGTGACTTTGCTTCATTTGCAGCTTCTGTTATAGCTTGGATAAATTCCATATTATTAATATTAAAAGCTCCTATTGCATAATGCTCTTTCATTGATTTTTCAAACATTTCCTTTGTTGTTACTAGTGGCATAATAAAATCCTCCTTTTATTCTTTAATGATATTGTTATTTTATTTCTTATTAATACAGATGTCAAGTTGCAAAAAAAAATTTCTTATGTTATACTTTATTTGTATTAAATTTTATTTTAAGAGGTGTTATTATGATAGTTATGGATAAAGAAGGTAATATATTTGATGAAAGACGAAGAGAAGATTTAGAAGTTGATAATGATAGAAGAGAAGAAAATATTAATGAAATAGATAAAAAAACTGATTTAAAAGAAGATGAATAATATTTTCAAAAGAGCATGTAAATACCATGCTCTTTTATATAATTTTTATCTAACTTGTTCTTAAATTTACTTTTCATCATCTGAAAAACAACATTTATAACTTCCACATACTGATTCATCCGGATTTTGCGTATTACAGTCAGGATATGGTTTTACTGTTATTTGCTCTAAATTACATTGATTTTTTTCTCCTTCGTGAAATTCACAACTACAAACCGTACAATTTATTTTTTGATTTTTTTCCATTTTAAATTTCCTCCTTTTTTATTGTCTAAATTTATTATTTGCATTTAAAGTTTTTTTAAAACAGAAAATTTTTTCTAACTAGAAATTTCCAATTATGGAAAAATTTAGTTTGGTATTCTTAACCTTTGACCAACAAAAATTAAATTAGGATTTTGTATGTTATTTAACCTTACAATTTCTCCTATACTTGTATTAAATCTTTCAGCTATTTCAGATAAAGTATTTCCTCTTTGTACAGTATAATTTACTTGATTTGTCTCACCTAATAAATTAAAATTACTATTTGTAACGATTATCAAATTTTCTCCTGGAAAAATCAAGTTTGGATTTTGTATATTGTTTATTGAGGCAACTTCATTAATTGTAGTATTAAATCTTCTAGCTATTCCCCAAAGTGTATCACCTCTTTGAACTACATAATTTATTCTTTCAGTATTATTTGTATTATCAAATTCTCCGCTATTAGAAGTTTTTATTGTTAATCTTTGTCCTGGAAATATTAAATTGGGATTTTGTATGTTATTTAAACTAACTATTTCTCCTACTGTTGTATTATATTCTAATGCAATTTTTGATAATGTATCTCCAGATTTTACAATATAAATTATTTCATTACTTTCTATTTCTGGACTATCTACAGATGGGCTTTCGCTTACTTCTCCAAGTAAAATTTCCTGAGTATATATATCTCTATCTGTATAACCGCGTATTCCTGGTATTTCTCCATTATCCGCATATTGTAATCCTATCCAATTGTTCCATCTTGTAGATATGTTTGAAATTTCATTATAATCTCCATAATATGCAAGCCATAATGGATATTTTTCTGCTAGTTCTCTACTAAATGTATTTCGAGCATTTGATAAATCACTATATATAGCTAATTCTTTACCTGTTAGCTCTCCTACTCTGTTTAAAAAAGCTTCTGAAATTTCATTTATTTCAGGCACAGATAATCCATCAAAGACTTCAAAATCCATTACTAATTTACAATCAGGTGTTTTTCCAGATATTACAGAAGCAAAAAATTGAGCTTCTGCTCTAGCTCTCTCAACTGTTGTTGCTGTTAAAAAATGATAGAATCCTACCTTTAATCCATTTGCCTTAGCATTCTCATAATTGATATCAAAATATGGATCTTTATAGCCTGTTCCCTGACTTGCTTTTATATATACAATTTCTATACCACTATTTCTTACATCAGTATAATTAATATATCCTTGCCAGTTACTTACATCAATACCTTGAATATTGGGGTCACTTATTGGAGTAACTGCATTTGTAGTTGGCATTAATAAAGAAATAAATAAAACAAATAAAACAGCTATATAAATAAATTTATTATTTTTCAATTTTCTTCCTCCTTTCTTGAAAAGATATTATATTTTATGTTTAAAAACTCCTCTTGTTTACCATAAA
>CAYOBB010000147.1:0-2486 GCA_964402195.1 uncultured Clostridium sp.
GCTATTGGTAATTTTATTTCATGAATCCATAATTCTATATATTCCTTATAATCTACAGTTAAATACTTATATTTGTTTACATTTTCAATCATTGATTTGTCTATTTCTGATAATACTCTTTTTAGTATTTTGCCTTCAATAAAATTAGGAGTCCTTATAATCTCATTAATTAAATACTTTTCTTCTAATCCATCTAGTGTATTTACTAAATTCTGATAAAATCGTCTTTTTATATAATATTCTATTGCTATTCCTATAAAATATAATCCTAATATAACAATTGGAATATATAGTTTTATAAAATTTCCAACTGGATATATCATTAAAAATATTTCTATAGTTACTATACCAAACAGTAATAAACTTATTGTAAATAATTTATCTTTAAAAAAATCTATAAAACTCATTTTTATATTCCTCACTTTAATAGGAATTTTCTATTAATATATATCCTTGTCCCCTTTTAGTAACTAATAATTCTTTTAAATTTAATTCTTGTAGTTTATTTCGTAATCTTGTTATATTTACTGTTAAAGTATTATCATCAATAAAACTTTCACTATCCCATAGACATTCTATAATATCTTCCCTAGATATTATTTTTCCTCTGTTTTGAACTAAATATTTTAGTATCTTAAACTCATTTTTAGTTAATTCTATCTCTTTGTAATTTTTTTCTATGGTATTTTTGGATATATTTAAATAAAAGTCTTTGCAATCTATTTTATCTTGGATTTCTCCTCCCATATTGGCTCTTCGTAAAGTAGAAGCTATTTTTGCAAGTAGAATTTGAATATTAAATGGTTTCGTTATATAGTAATCTGCTCCATAGTTTATACATAATAATTCATCTAATTCAGTATCTCTACTTGTTATGATGATAATTGGCATATCAGATTGTTCTCTAATTTTCTTGCAAATATATTCCCCATCTGCATTAGGAAGATTTATATCTAATAACATTAAATTAGGATTTATATTCAAAATATCTTGTATCGTATTATCAAATTTTTTTAATGATTCTGCTTTATAACCATTATTATTTAAAAAGATTTCTAATTCAGTTCTTAGTTTTTCATCATCTTCTACTATTAAAATTCTCTCCAACTGTGTAATACCTCCTATACTTCTGCCTATTTCTATTTTTATGTGAGTATAATAACATAAAAGTAAGTAATTATCAATATAACTGTTTTGTTTTGCAGGGTAATTTCATCAATTATTACAAAATTATAATATTTCTTCAAAAGAAAAGAGTGCTGACAAAAATTGTCAACGCTCCTTAAAGATTCATACTATTACTAGTACTTTCTGTTTTAATTAAATTACTTGTCTAAACATTTATCTAGATTTTCTATAATCTTTTCTTTATCCATTTCTTGTCCAATAAATACTAATTTTATAATCCTATCTCCTGCTTCTTTATCCCAGTCTTTTAGTACTTCTGGATTTTGGCTAAATATTTCTTCTTTTTCACTTTCAGAAAGAGAATCTATCCAACATCCTCCTTCACTTAATGTCATCTGTGTTCCTGCTTGTTCAAAAACATATGACATTTCATTATCATCACTAAACCAAACTATACCTTTACATCTGATTATATTTTTAGTCCATTTAAAATTTACAAATTCTTCAAATTTCTTCTGATTCATAGGTTTTCTTCTAGAATATACAAATGTTGAAATTCCATATTCTTCTGTTTCTCCTTCATCGTGATGATGGTGATGGTGTTCATGTCCATGTTTGTGATCTTCTTCATGTTCATCCTCATTCTCTTCCTCATCTTCTTCATCTTTCATTAATTCTGTAGCCCATCCAGAAGACATAGATGCTTTTTCAAAATCAAAATTATGTGTATCTATAATTTCTTTTATATCTACTTTTCCAAAATTAGTTTCAATTATTTTGGCATGTGGCTGTAAATTTTTAATTACAGCTTTTACTTTATTTAATTCATCTTTTTCTAATTCATCTACTTTATTTAAAACAATAGTATTACAAAATTCTATTTGTTGTATTAGTAAGTTTTCTATATCTTCTTCTTCTAAGTTTTCGTTTTCTAAATCTTCCCCACAGCTGAATTCTTTAGCTAATCTTAATGCATCTACTACTGTAACAACATTATCTAATCTACAAATTTTAGGTAGTCCATATTGAATACTATCTTCTGATAATACAGTAAGTGTTTGAGCTATAGGAATAGGTTCACAAATCCCGCTTGCTTCTATTAATATATAATCAAATTTATTAAGTTTAATAAGTTCAACTATTTGTTTCATTAAATCTACTTTTAATGTACAACAAATACAACCGTTTGATAAAGGAACTAGGTCACTATCTTTTTCGTTTACTATTCCTCCTTTTTCAATTAGTTCTGCATCAATATTTACTTCTCCTATGTCATTTACTATAACTGCTACTTTATATCCTTCTTGATTATTAAGCACATAATTTATAAGAGTTGTTTTTCCAGCTCCTAAATATCC
>CAYOBB010000148.1:0-2482 GCA_964402195.1 uncultured Clostridium sp.
TCTATATACCAAGATTTAACAGCAAAAGAAAATTTGGAGGAGCAATTTAAAATTGTAGGTATGCCAAATTATGAGACTATTAATGATTTACTAAAATTAGTTGGACTGGAAGGTACTGGAAAAAGAAAAGTAAAAAATTTCTCATTAGGTATGAAACAAAGATTAGGAATAGCAATTACTTTGGCAACAAATCCAGATTTATTAATTTTAGATGAGCCAATAAATGGACTTGATCCAGAAGGAATTATTGAGATAAGAGAGCTTATTTTAAAACTTAATAAGAAAAGAAAAATTACAGTTTTAATTTCTAGTCATTATTTAGATGAGTTATCTAAAATAGCAAGCAATTATGGCTTTTTACATCAAGGAAGAATTATTAAAGAAATTAGTAATAATGAATTAAATAATCTCTGTGGGAAAAAGATAGTTGTAACTGTATCAAATGTGAATGAATGTGTGAAATATTTAGAAGAAAAAAAGTTAAAGTATAAACTACAAGAAAATAATGTAATTAATATTTATGCTAAACTAAATATTTCAAAATTTGTTTTAGATTTATCTAAAGTTAATTGTGAAGTAAAGGACTTTAGAGAGATTGATGAATCACTAGAAAGTTTTTATATGAATTTAATAGGAGGTGCTAACAATGGGTAATTTGTTAATAGCTAGTTTTAAGAGATTAAAACACGAAAAGACATTTTGGCTTGGATTAATCATTATGATAGCACTTTCGTTAGTTCTTATATATAATAATTATACTGTAGAACCAAAAATAGGAATTGGATACTTTTTCTTTCTATTTAGTCTTTATGTACCGATTATTCTTGCTATATTTACAGGTCTTTTTATAGGTAGAGAATATAGTGATGGTACAATTCGTAACAAAATTATTGCAGGACATTCAAGAATATCAATTTATTTTAGTAACTTTATCATTGTTGTATTTACAGGTTTTGTAATAAGTGCTGCTTATATGTTAATGTTGTTAATTGTAGGAATACCTTTTTTGGGTACTTTTCAAGAGAATTACCAAATAATTTTAAAATATTTGTTAGGTAGTGTAGTTTTATTATTAAGTTTTTCATCAATATATACTTTAATAAGTATGGGTATTCAGAATAAAACAGTAGCTACTTTAATAAGTAGTGTAGGAATATTTATTATGCTATTTATGTCATCTAGTATATTTAGCAGTTTAAACGAGCCAGAATATTATTCAGCTTATGAATATACAGATGAGACTGGACAACATTTTATTGAGGAAGAAACCAAAAATCCATATTATCTAAATGGAACAAAAAGAAAAGTTTATGAATTTTTATCAGATTTTCTTCCAACATCTCGGGGTGATTCAAATTGCAAGCTTAGAAGCTGAACATATTGATATAATTATATTATATTGTATGATTATTTTCGTTGTTACTTGCACAAGTGGAGTAATTATATTTGTAAAGAAAGATCTGAAATAGAAAGAAGGAAGTTATGAGTATCTGTATTTTAATAATCATTATATTACTTATAATTTTAGTATATTTAACTTGTAAAATTATATTCCTTAAAAAAGGAATGGAAAATGTGAAAGAATTACTTGAAGAAAAATTAAATACAGATACAAATACTTTGATTGTTTTAAAAAGTAATGATAAATCTTTGAAAAATTTAGCAAATTCATTAAATGAGAATTTAAAAATTTTAAGAAAAAAAGAATTAGAATATGATTTAGGAAATTTAGAATTAAAAAAGCAAATTACAAATATATCACATGATCTAAGAACGCCTTTAACAGTAATAAAAGGATATTCTGAAATTTTACAAAACGAAGATTTATCGGTAGTAGAAGGAAAAAGAAAATTAAAAGTGATTTTAGCAAAAGCAGATGAACTTACAAAATTGACAGAAGATTTATTTGAATTTTCTACAAAAAAACTAGAAAAAAATACTCAAACAGAAGATGTAATATTAAATGATGTATTAGAAAATGTAGTATTAGAGTATTATGATTTATTTAATCAAAATCACATTACTCCTGTTTTAAATATATGCCATGAAAAAGTTGTTAGGAAATTAGACAAAGAGATGCTTATTAGAGTTTTTAATAATGTCATATCAAATGTACTAAAATATGGGAAAAATGAATTTAGAATTACTTTAAAAGAAACTGGAGAAATAGTATTTAGCAACAATACAGATGAGTTTGATTCGATTGAAGTTGAAAAAATATTTGACCGTTTCTTTACAGTAGAAAATGCCAAAAACTCTAATGGAGTAGGATTATCTATTGCAAAAGAACTAATAGAGGGCAATGGTGGAACAATAAAAGCAAAATATAATAGAGGTATTTTAAGTATTATTATAAAATTTTGAAAATAAAAGGAAAAAAGCGACTAAAAATAAAAAACAACCTAAAGTTGGCAGAATGCAACCAGTAGAAGTAGTATAAATATAAAAGTATTACTTCATAAATAGATAGATAACTTACATA
>CAYOBB010000149.1:0-2474 GCA_964402195.1 uncultured Clostridium sp.
GGGACTCGAACCCACGGTCTCCAGTGCCACAAACTGGCGCGTTAACCAACTACGCTACATCCACCATGTCATAGCACCTTTATATTTTACATTTTTATCTCTTGTTTGTCAATATTTTTTTTATTTTTTCCTTAACAAATATTTATTATACGTAAAAACACAGAGAACAGTTAATATTTCTCTGTATTTTATATCTATGTTTTACTTTCGTTATACTTCTTTTGCAAATATAATTAATCTTTTATCTGTTGTTGATGCATCATCAGTACAAGTTGATAGAGTTATTTCTTTTTTACCAGCAGTATCTCTCTGATAGAAAGATGAATCATTTGATGTTGTTTCAAATATATTATATATAGTATATTCAATTTCTGTTCCTGTTGTATCTTTTAAATATACTTTATCTCCGTTTTTTAATTGGTCATTTTTTCCAAAGAATAAACTATTTCTATAATTATGACCTATTAATACTGTGTTTCCTTCTTGATTTATTCCATTTACTGTATATAATAAACATATTGATGTTTCTAATGAGTGTTTAGTTACTTCTGCAAGTACTGGATACTCAATACTAATAGCTGGTATACGAATTTTAGCAAGTACTTCATATCCTTCCATATATACTTTGTCATTACCTGTAGTTGTATTTGTATCTACTCCATTTATTTCAACATTAGAATCTCCATTATTATTATCATTATCTTTTGAATTTTTAGAATATGTACTATCAAACTCTTCATTCTTTTGTTTAGCTGCATTTTCTGTAGCTTCTTCAGTTAAAACTTTATATCCAAAATATCCAATTATTCCTACTATCCCTATTATTACTACTATTAGCAAACCTGTTAATAAATTTCCATACTTTGACTTAAACATAAGCTCTACCTCCCATAATCACAATATATTATTATTATAACATATTTTTCGTATTTTTTCTACATTTATACTATATTTTCGCTGAATTTTTTACCTGCTAGAAGATGTATATGTAAATGCATTACTTCTTGCCCGCCATCCTCTTTACAGTTTGTTATTAGTCTGAATCCTTTATTGCTTATGCCAAGATTTCTAGCTATCTCGTTAATCGCTTTATACATATCGCAAATTATTCCTTTGTCTTCTTCTTTTAAATCTAAAACAGTCTCAATATGTTTCTTAGGAATCACTAAAACATGTATTGGAGCTTTAGGATTAACGTCTTTAAAAGCTACTACATTCTCATTTTCGTATATTAATTCTGTCCCTATTTCTTTATTTGCAATTTTACAAAAAATACAATTATTCATATTGTACCTCCTAAATTAATACAGCTTTGATTCTTCTAACACCTGCAGAAGAAGCTTCTTCTTTTTTTATTTTAAATGTACCTAATTCTCCTGTATTTTTCACATGTGGTCCTCCACAAATTTCTTTGCTAAAGTCTCCTATTGTATATACTTTAACTTTTTCTCCATATTTATTTTCAAACAATCCCATGGCTCCTGATTTTTTAGCTTCTTCTAATGTCATTTCTTCACATGTAACATCTAGTCTTCTTTGAATTTGTTCATTAACTATTTTCTCAACTTTATCTAATTCTTCTTTTGTTACCTTTTGTGGATTAGCAAAATCAAATCTTAATCTTTCAGAAGTTATATTTGAACCTCTTTGAACAGCATGCTCACCTAATACTATTTGTAAAGCTTTATGTAAAAGGTGTGTAGCAGTATGATATTTTATTGTCATCTCGTTTTGCTCTGCTAATCCTCCTTTAAACTTTTTATCATTTCCCATTCTAGATTTTTCTTGATGCTGTTTAAATAATTTATCAAAGTCTTCTAAATTAACTTCTACATTATTTTCTTTTGCAAGCTCTACAGTCATCTCTGGCGGAAATCCATATGTTTCATACAAATTAAATACTATATCAGTTGGTATATTTTTTTCATTTTTTGTCTTAATATTATTAAGTGCTTTTTCAAATTCTTTTTCGCCATTTTTTAGTGTTTTTACAAATTTGTTTTTTTCTTCTATTATTATATTTTTTATAGTTTCTTTATTATCTAATAATTCTGGATACATCTCTTTTAAGGCATCAATTGAAATATCTATTAAATTTTCTAAATAATCCAAATCTATTCCTAATTTATTTAAATGTCTTGTCATTCTTCTAATTAATCTTCTTAGTATATATCCTCTATCTACATTACTTGGTCTTCCACCATCATTAATAATCATTATACTTGAACGTAAATGTTCTGTAACTATTCTTCTACTATTAATATTATCTATTTTTTCTTGTTTCTTTAATTCATCCATAACTGGCTTAAATAGTTCTATATCAAATGGCGTTTCTTTTCCTTGTAAAAGCATAGTCATCCTTTCAAGTCCAAGTCCAGTATCTACATTTTTCTGTTTTAATTTTGAATATGTTCCATCTTGATTTTTAAAGTATTCCATAAAAACATTATTCCATATTTCTACATATTTACCAC
>CAYOBB010000150.1:0-2464 GCA_964402195.1 uncultured Clostridium sp.
GATGTATTAAATGAGAGAGTTGATAATACTAAATGGGTTATTTTAAGATATCCAAATGATTCTATGGCTCAACTTGCAGGAATGAATACAGAGGAATTTGAAGATTTTTATTTTAAAGTTTGTAATTTAGATTACAGTAAAATGAATAAAGCTATGGATAGTCTTCAAGACTTAATGGCAAGAACAGATAAAGTTCATATTGTAGGACCTGGTACAGATTTAAGTTTCTCAATAAAGGGAATGGGAGGAATAAAATGTGCGGGTGAGATGAACATTCCAGATGGAGAAGTATACTCAGCACCAATCCGTGATTCTGTAAATGGAAAAGTATCATATAATGCATTATCAACATATAGAAACTTTACTTTTACAGATGTTGTTCTTGAATTTGAAAATGGAAAAATTATAAAAGCTACAGCTAACAATACAGAAAAGATAAACGAAATACTAGACACAGATGAAGGCGCTAGATACATTGGAGAATTTGCGATTGGAGTAAATCCATACGTGACAAAACCAATGAATGATATATTGTTTGATGAGAAAATTGCAGGAAGTTTCCATTTTACACCAGGAAGAGCTTATCAAGACATGAATAATGGAAATGTCTCAGCGATACACTGGGATTTAGTATGTATCCAAACTCCAGAATATGGAGGAGGAGAAATTTATTTTGATGATGTTTTAATAAGAAAAGATGGTAGATTTGTTCTTCCAGAACTAGAAATTTTAAATCCTGAAAATTTAATGTAAATGAATTATATTTAAAAATTTCCATAAACTATTCTTGAATATAGTATGATATATAAATTTTTAATATCAAATAAGAAAGGAATAAGTTTATGGAAAATTTTTTTGACGAAAAAGAATTAAAAGATAAATATTATTTTGCGAAGGATTATATAGATTTTTTAAATGAATGTAAAACAGAAAGAGAAGTAATATCAAAAGTAAAGGAATTATTAGAAAAAAATAGTTTTAAGACTATAGAAGAAAATGAAAAACTAAATGCCGGAGATAAAGTCTTTTTCATAAATAAAGATAAAAGTATGTATATAGCAGTGATAGGGGAAGACAGTATATTTAATGGACTAAATATTATAGGAAGTCATGTTGATTCACCTAGAATTGATTTAAGACCAAATCCAATATATGAAAAAGAAGGTTTAAGTTTATTTAAAACTCATTATTATGGAGGAATAAAAAAGTACCAGTGGACAGCTATTCCACTTAGTATGCATGGAGTAATTTATAAAAAAGATGGAGTAAAAGAAGCTTTTAAATTAGGTGAAAAAGAAAATGAACCTATATTTACAATTACAGATTTATTACCTCATTTAGCAGAAAAACAAATGGATAAACCAATGAAGGAAGCGGTTGGAGGAGAAAACTTAAATGTTTTAATTGGAAAAGAAAAAATAGAAGAAACTTTAAAAGAAAAATACGATATAGAAAAGGAAAATTTTAATTTTTCAGAGATAGAATTTGTACCAGCAGCCAGAGCTAGAACAATAGGATTTGATCAAAATTTAATAGGTGGATATGGACATGATGATAGAAGTTGTGTGTTTGCATCCGTAAAAGCAATACTAAATGTTAAAGTACCAAAAAAGACATGTATTTGTATTTTAGCTGATAAAGAAGAAATAGGAAGTCTAGGAAATACAAGTATGTCATCAAATATATTTGAATATTTTATAAATAAAATAATAGATAAAAAAGAAAAAAATTATCCAGGAGCGATTCAAAAAGTATATTTAAATTCAGTAATGCTATCAGCAGATGTAAATGGAGCTATTGACCCCAATTACACAGATGTCTTTGAAGAGGAAAATGCAGCCTATTTAGGAAAAGGAGTAAACTTTTGTAAATATACAGGAAGTAAAGGAAAGTCTTCATCTTCAGAAGCAAATGTCGAATATATGATAAGAATAAAAAAGATATTAGATGAAAATTGTATAAAATATCAATTTACAGAAATGGGAAAAGTAGATATTGGAGGAGGAGGAACGATAGCATTTATTTTAGCTAATAAGGGAATGGAAGTAATTGATTGTGGAATACCAGTACTATCTATGCACTCTCCCTATGAGATAATTGATAAATTTGATTTATATGAAGCATTTAAAACTTATAAAGTTTTTTTTGAATCTATAATTTAAATAACAAAGAAGTTTTATCTTTTTTGTACACATATCTCTTAACATATTGAAATCAAAAAAAGTTATAGTCATCTATATCATAAAGGATAGCTCACTAAAATCAAAAATCCTAAGTATAAGTTTAGAAAAGAGCAAAAGGACTAGAACCTTCAGCACACATAAAACAGATGCTCTTCCATAAAAATATAAAAATTTATATCATAATTTTACGAAAATATCAAGAAAAAATGATTCATTTAGGAGATTGTTACAAGATAATGATTTCTTAATATAAAAAACTACGAAGACTTACCATATGCCTC
>CAYOBB010000151.1:0-2459 GCA_964402195.1 uncultured Clostridium sp.
AAAGATGATATGACAGAATTATTTGATAATAATTTATATGAAGAAAAAGATGAAAATAATACAATAAAAATGATATCTACATGTGAAAATAAAATAATGACTATTGTAGAAAATGAAAATCACATATTTATAAATGGAGTAAGGAAGAAAATAAAAGGTAGTCTGATAGAAAAAGATGATACTTATTTTTTACCAATTTCTGAATTGCAGGATATATATAATATAGAACTAAATTATATTCAAGATAAAAGAATAGTTGATATTGAATTTTTATCAAAAGAGAAAAAAATTGCATATATAAACAAAAATATATATTTAAAATATAAAATGACTAATATTTCTAAGAACTTACAAGAATTAGAACAAGGAGAATCTGTTGTAATTATTGAAGATATGAATGGAAAATGGATAAAAGTAAAGACAAAAGAAGGAAATATTGGATATGTAAAAGATAAAAGACTTTCAAATGAAACACAAATTAGAGAAAATCTAGACGAGATAAAATATGATAATATTGATTTAAATTCAGATAGTGTTAGAGAGCTAAGTAAAGAGGATTTAGGAGAAGATATTGAATCTTTAATAATAAATAGTGATACAAGAAAAGAATTGATAGATAAAATTGTAGATACTTCTATAAAAAATAGTCTTCAAGGAGTAGAAATATGTTTTTATGATATAAATAATATTGATAATTATTATAGATTTTTAATTGAATTAAAGCCATACCTTCAAGATTACGGAATCTGTTTAATAGTATCAAAAAATGATAATTTAGAAACAAATAAATTAGAAGAAATAGCAGATATAGTAATAGACAAAGGAGAAGAATAGATGAAAAAAAATAAATTGAAAATATTTTTAATAGTTTTTATAGTAATATTACTTGTTGTTGTATTAGGAAGTATAATATATTATAAAAATTCTTTAAAACAGGTAAGTAATGAAGATGAAAAGGTAATTATTGAAATACCAGAAAATAGTGGTATACCAGGTATTGCCAAAATATTAAAAGAAAATGGATTAATAAAAAATGATTTAACTTTTAAAATTTATTGTAAGTTAAATAATAAAACAAATATGCAAGCAGGTAAATACCAATTAAGTAAGAATATGGATGTAGAAAAAATAACTGAAGAACTAGAAAGTGGAAATGTTTTCTCAGAAGAAGTAACAATTACATTTCTAGAAGGAAAAAATATGAGATGGATTGCTAAAAAAATAGCAGAAAATACAGTCAACACAGAAGAAGACGTATATAAGCTTTTAGAAGATGAAGACTACATCGATGGTCTAATAGAGAACTATTGGTTTTTAACAGATGAAATAAAAAATGATGATATTTACTATCCTTTAGAAGGATATCTTTTCCCTGATACATATACATTTGAAAATAAAGAAATATCAGTAAAAATTATTTTTAGTATGATGCTAAATAAAATGAATAGTGTGCTAAAAGAATATGAAGTAGAAATAAGAAATAGTGATTATACAGTACATGAATTACTTTCACTTTCTTCTATTGTAGAATTAGAAGGAGTAGCTTCTACAGATAGAAGCAAAATATCTAGAGTGTTTTATAATAGATTAAAAGAGAATATGCCACTTCAGAGTGATGTAACAACATATTATGCTTTTAAAATTGATATGGGAGAAAGAGATTTAACTACTAAAGAAATAAATACTAATAATCCATATAATACTAGGAGTTATAGCTTAGCTGGAAAATTACCAGTAGGGCCAATATGTAGTCCAAGTAAGTCTGCAATTGAAGCTACAATAAATCCATCAACTGATAAAGAAGTTAATGAAGCATTATTCTTTGTAGCTGATAAAAACGGAAAAGTATATTTTAGTGATACAAACGAAGAACACGAAGAGATTATTAGTGAATTAAAAGAAAAAGGGTTATGGTATGAGTATGAATAATTTTTAGGAGAGCAAAAAGAAATTATAGATTTTAATGTTGTTATTATATTAAATATACAAGTAGATGTGCAAATAGTAGTGTTTGTCATATGTTTAAAAAAATATTAAAGTTAAAGAATTTAATGTTGACAGATGTAGGAAAAAAAGAAGCTAGAAGTAGGAATTAAATCCCTGTTGATTTTTTGTATCACTTATTTTCTGAGAAAAATGCACTAGATTGGATTGATTATTTAGATAATTATAAAAAAATAATTGATTATAATTAGTGTAGTAGGTGTGTTATATAATATACTTTTGAAGTTGCTAATTGCGACTTCAAACATTTACAAATTAATGATTTTTTCTATAATTTAATTTTATTGATTGCGAAACGTTTCTTTTCTAAATCCTTTATAGAAGTTCCTAAATGATACATTTCTATATTATCAAAAATTAAACAGCTTGCAAAACCTTTATGGCTTACAAGCTGTTTTGGATTGGAGCAGGTAGCGGGAATCGAACCCGCATAGCCAGCTTGGAAGGCTGGAATT
>CAYOBB010000152.1:0-2453 GCA_964402195.1 uncultured Clostridium sp.
TACAAGCACTCATAGCACTATGTTCACTTTCAACAGCAACAAATTCTGTATCAACAGTACCATTATCTACAAATGTAGAAAAATATTGAGGAATTTCTGTTGATGGTGTGATAGGAAATGCAGCTACAACATCTGGATTTATTTGTTTCATAGCAGTAGCAATTGCTTCATTACCGCTAAGTCTTTCTCTTATTCCCATTTTAATCCTCCTTTTCTATAGCTTTAAAAGGACAAACTTTAAAACAAACCATACATCCTTTACAAGCATCATAATTAAAATCACATCTTTTTTGATTTTTTACAGGTATAGCGTCATCTGGACAAACTGGCCAGCATAAACCACATTGTTTGCAATTTTCTGGAATCCAAACTGGTTTCTGACTTCTCCAATCACCTGTTTTAAACTCTTTGGCATTACCAGCGTTATAAATATTACCAGCAATAGTAAGATCCTGCCAAGGAGTTTTATTGTTTATTTTTTCTTCTGTCATAAAATATCATCCCCTTTATTATATTTATTAATTAAATTAGACATTTGTAGGGGCAGGCCTTGTGTCTGCCCATGTTTGTGCTCTAATTAGTCAAAACTATGCACACAATTTTCTTGCGAAAATTGGAATGAGAACAAATACGGGAACTTTGCAGTAAATTTTAATAGTCTGACATTAAAAAATAACCCATTTTGTTCAAGGATATCTATTTAAGTTATTTATAATAGACATAATAGACATTACCTTATTTTACTTTTGTAACCTGCTGAAGAGCAATTTCTAAAGCCTTCATATTTCCCTCAATTACCTCAGGTTTTTTAGCAAATTTATGTTTAAAAGAACTAATCATATCATTTAAGAAATCTTCATCAGACATAATGCCACTTACTTTAACAATAGCAGCAAGCATAGGAGTATTAGGGAAATATTTACCTAAAGTATCTATAGATATTTTTCTAGCATCAATCTTGTAAATATCACCATTATATCCATCTAAAGCTTTCTTTAAATAATTATCATCTTTAGTAGTATTAATTACAATAGCACCAGTTTCTTTCAAACCAGCAGTAACATCAACACAGCCGAAGTAAAGTATCATCTACAACGACAACATAGTCAGGTTCATAAATATTACTATGAACAGTAATAGGTTCATTACTTATCCTGTTATATGCAGTAATAGGAGCCCCCATTCTTTCTGGACCATATTCAGGGAAACCTTGAATATACTTTCCAGTATTAAAAGCAGCATCAGCAAGTAAAAGTGAAGCTGTTTTAGCACCTTGACCACCTCTGCCATGCCATCTAATTTCAACAAGCTTATCCATAACAACATTCCTTTCTTTCATTTTATTTTCCTATCATATTTAAATTAAATTCATATCCAATATCACTTTTATCAACTAAAATAGCTGACTTATAATTTTTATCAACAGTTACTGTATATATATTATCAATTTCAGGAATATCAGCAATTTTACCAGAAACTTTAAATTCACCAGTTTTATACGCTGATTCTGTATCAATATAATAAACATTACCTGTTTCAGAAAGTAATAATACTACAGGGTATGAATAATTATCTACAGTAAAATCATATACTGCAATTATCTTTTCTGCAATACCAGTGACCAAATAGTCTACTCCAATTTTTGTGGAAGAACCTTCTGGAATTAAAGAGCTAGACCTTTCACTTAATAAAATAGTTAATTTATTATCAGAAGATAATATTGTAATTAAATAAGGAAGAGATTCATCTACATAAGATTCATAATTTTTATTACTATCTGTGATTACTTCAGAAGATGAAGAGGTATTAGTATTATTTCCAGTAGAATTATCTGAACTAGAAGGTGAAATTGTTTTTATTTCAGTTGGAAGAGTAACATTAACGTTTGGAGGATTTATTGCAACAGATTGAATTTGATTTTCATTTTTAGAATCAGTATCATCATATGTTGGAATATTTGATTCAGGATAAATAAAAATAAAAAAACCAAAAATTGCCCCAATAATTAAAAGTAATACACAAATTTTAATTATTAACTTTTTCTTTCTTCTTAATCTCATATTAACCTCCTGAATATTTATAATATTATATAAAAAAAAGCTTAATATAACAAGTAGTAATATAAAAATAAATTAAAATTTAGACATAGGGATGAGGACATTACAAAAATATTACAAAAATATTACAAAAATGTTTAATAACTCATTGACTTTTTAATAAAAAAAATATAAGATATATAAAGAAATTTTAAGGAGGATTTTTTATGGGAGAGGTCATAGTTATAACATCTGGAAAAGGAGGAGTAGGAAAAACTACTACTACAGCCAATTTAGGATCTGCATTAGCATTAGTAGGAAAAAAAGTAGCATTAGTAGATACAGATATTGGACTAAGAAACCTAGATGTTGTTATGGGACTAGAAAATAGAATAGTATATGATATAGTAGATGTAA
>CAYOBB010000153.1:0-2403 GCA_964402195.1 uncultured Clostridium sp.
TAGTAACTAAAAATGGAAACAATATTATTTTTAAATATTGTTTCCATTTTACTATAATATAATTTATTTATTAATATATATAATCCATATATTCTTGTAAGAATTTAGAATTTTCTAATTCTTCTAAAATTTTTGCTGCTCCAGTTTGTGCATTTGTCAAGTATTCTTCAAGACCTTCTTCATCAGTTAAAATTTGAACTGAGTTTTCTGATGTAATCTCTGGAATATCTACACTATCTACAACTTTCATATTATTTTTGATTGTAATTGATCCTTTTGCTGTAACTAAGTTAGTTACATCAATATCAAATGATAATTTATTTTCTCTAGCTAATTCTTTATCTGTATCAGTTGTTCTGGTTTCTTCTTCTGTTAAAGTAACTTTAGCTTCTACACCTTCAATTTCACCATTAAATGTTAATACTGTTGTATTTCTTTTATCTTCATTTTTAAATTGTAATCCTGCTTCTATTTTTTGCCCAACAACTTCTTCATTTAAAGATAATTTAAATTCTTTATTATTTTTTTCATTTACTATTTTTAAAGTTCCAATTTCTTGTTCTGCAACATTTAAAGTAATTTCAGTATTATCTTTATTATAAACAAATTGTAAATTTGCAGTTTCATTATCTATTTCTATTTCTACATCCGTACGATATGTCTTAGTTGCTGTAGCATATGTAGTAATTTTTACATTTCCATCAAATTCTATTTCATCAACCATGCTTTCAGCTTCTTCTATAAACTCATCAAAAAATTCATCTATATCGTCAGAATCTAAATCCTGGTCAGCTAATTCTGCTATTTTTATAGCTTTTTCTTTAATAATTTCTTTTCCTTCATCATCATCTTTAAAAGTATCTATATAGCTACTAACTAAATCTGCTACATCTGAATCATCTAATGTTACAACTACTTTTGTGCACTTTTTTGATTTTCCATCAACTTTTACTTTATCACTAGAAGTTTTCATATCTTTATCTTTTAATTCTTTTTTTAATATATCTTTGTATGTATCTTTAAAATGTTTGATTTCTTCTTCTGAAAACATTAATTCTTTTGAATCTTCTAGGCTTAATCCTTCTATAGCATCAAATATTTCAGCATATTCATCATATTCACTTTCTTCTAATGAATCTTTAGATATTGCTAAATAATCTTCATTAATATCTTCTGAACGAAAAGCTACTGTATTATCTTTATATACTATATCAGCAGAAATATTTTCAATTACATCTTTTATTGATGCACTAATTTTTCCGGCATAATCTTTTTCTTTTGTATCAACTTTTAAATCTAAATTAATTTTAGAACCATCTAATAATTCTATAATATCATCTACTGTTTGTTTATCAGATGATGACATCCCAGTTACTTCAAGTTCATCCACTTTTGCTGATATTTCTGCTTGGTATTCAATAGGTTTTTCTCCTAAATTTTCTGAAATTTTTGTTTTATATGATTCAGATAATTCGTCTATAGGCTCTGAGAAAGTTTCTCCCATTTTTTCTATACCTTCCCATGCCTTAGCACCTTTTGTCAAATTCAAATGTCCTGTAAAGAATAATGCTAATAATGCAGCAATTACTATTATTGCAATTATAACAACTGAAATAATAATTTTTTTTGCTTTTTTAGCAGGCTTTTTCCCTGATACTTTAACTTCAGGATTTTCTTTGTTGTTTTCTTCCATCTTTTCTCCCCTTTTCTTTTATATTTATATATTATTCAAATCAAAAATAATATATCATATAGAATATTATTTTTCAATACATTTTGTAATTTTAATTTGATTGATTTTCTCTCATAGTATATTCTGCCGTATAGGTTTCTTCACTATTAAATTTAATTGTTATAGAAATTTTATCTTTGCCATTTTCTGTATTCTTTGTAATAGCAAAAGAATCTACATCACTACATAATTTTATTTTGTTATAATAAATTCCCGAGCCAGCTTGTCCTATAACATTATATTCTCCGCTTTCATCTTGTAATCTTGTATAAAATTGAATAGCATTTCCTTCGTCATTGTTTACTATACTATAACTATAAGAATTACTTTCGTCATCTTTTTCCATTTTACCAATTGAATTAATTCTAGTATTTTCTCTTTTCGTCTCTTCTAACATGTATAAATTTAATTTATTAAAGTCTGCTTCTGAAGATTTTGTTTGCACTGTATCTGCATTTTTATAGAAAAATCCTGTTATTCTGCCAACTAACATAACTACTATAAAAAGAACTCCAACATAAATTATTAAACTCACGATAGTTATACCTTTTTCTTCTTTCATAAAAATACACCTCTTATTTAATAATATCTTAAATTAATAATATGTGCAATAGTTTTTATTTTTATTTTTTATTAATATGTTACAGTTCAGTCGAAATTATAAAATGCAA
>CAYOBB010000154.1:0-2368 GCA_964402195.1 uncultured Clostridium sp.
TCGTATATTACTTCATCCATTTGATCTTTATATTCTTCAATTAATTCAGTAGCTTTTTCTTTTACTTTTCTTTCTCTTTTTAGTGTTTCCATCTGCTTATATTTATCTGCTTTTAATATACTTTCTGTAGCTAGTTCAACTGCTTGCGCATTTATCTCAGCCTCTATTTTTTCTTTTTTCTTTTCTAAAACGTCTTTGCCTGTACTGTATAGTGCATCATATTGAGCATCTAAAGCTTTGCTAAATTGTAATAATTCAGAATCATCTCTGTTATATGCAACATATAACAATTCTGCAAGTTCTTCCGAGTCTAGAACTTTACTTGAAACTTCTGAACTTTGAAGAGATCTCATAACAGATTGACATCTTGTATATAATTCTGAAAAACTCATATTATCTAATTCTTCTTCTGTTAACTTGTCAGCTCCACTGTATTCATGTGAAAAATATGAAACTATTACATATGTTTTTTGTTGTAAAACATTTTTATTTAAACTCATTTTAGCTACATTTTCTGTTATATCCATTCCATATTCTAATACTCTAGATTTTCTTGTTCTTTCAAATTCTAAATTAGTTATTAGTTTTTCATTTCCTTTTGTTTTAGCCGAATTTATTTTTGTATTTAATTTTTCAATGTCTTTTGCTACTTCTGAAACTCTTTCTTTATATTCGTCTATAATATCCCTTAAATTTAAACTTCTAGTTTGAACATATAATTGAATAGGAAAAGAAAGAGTATTTAAAAATTGTACGAATCCCTCTTCTACTGCCGTTTTTTCTTCTTCTGACATCAAGTCATAATTTATTCCTTGACATTGTAAAATCATAATATATTGTGTTCTATTCTTTCTTATAATCATGTTATCTTTAATTTCATCAAACTCCATAAATTTATATATAGATTCTCTTGGAATTAATCCATTAAAACTATCTAATTTTTCCTCTTTTATTCCTAAAGCTTCTGCTTCTTTTTCTTCTACTTTCTTCTTGTTCATATATATAACAAGTATATATACACCTATTAAACAAAATATAATGATAACAAGAAATACAAGTATAATCTGTAGTAATTGTACAACATTCATTATCTACTTTTCCTCCTTTGTATAAACATACATTTTTTTATTTTTCTTAAATTTAATCCATCTTAATATAATTTCGCTTAAAGGTTCTCCACCTATTTTCTTTGTTATTGGTATACCTGATAATGTTGGTATTTTTATAGCACCAATTCCAAATCCTATTAAAGCAAAAACTGCAGTAATAATTACTCCTACCATTTTCATTCCAATTAGAGAAAATATAAAAAGAAATATAACTCCAATAAGCCCTCCTAAAACTGTTGAAATTAAAGATTTTACTGTAAAGATATATAAAATTCTAGTTTCTCCTCTTAAGTTTCTAGGAATATAGTAAGTTCCCATAACTTTCCTCCTCTTTCTTAGATATTTTGATCAATATCATTCATAATAGTATACATTATTCTCCATATTGTAACTGCACCAAAAATTATAACTCCTGCCACAAAAACTCCTACAAGCTGTTGTTTTAATTTTGCCGCCTGTTCAGGAGTAGCAAGTATATACTTTATTCCTAAAAAAATTAATGCAATTACTATTATTATAGTTCCTATAGCTGTAAGCATATTAGCTAACGGAACTGTCAAATCAGATATATCCTCGTCTGAAAAAGTTTCAGAACCATCAGAACTTCCTTTTTGTATAAATTCTTGACCGCTTTGGACAATTTCACTAAAACTTGGAAAGCTCGTAGCCAAACTATATCCTTGCATTATATTAATAATAATTCCTATAATCATAATTATCGTAATTATTTTTTTTGCTATTTTCATAAAATGTCCTCCATTTAATATACTACTTATATAAATTATAATCTAATTTAATCTTGTATTCAACATTTTTCGTAATTTGTAACTATTTTGTTATATTTTTCTACATCATTTTTACTTTTTTGTCAAAAAGTCATTTTAAATATATTTACGGTTCATTATTTTTCCTTAAAATAGTTTTATATAACATTATAATTTCATTTTTTGTTATCATATCTAATTTTTTATCCAAGAACAAAAGAAGACATTTTT
This sequence comes from uncultured Clostridium sp., assembly GCA_964402195.1. Lineage (GTDB taxonomy): Bacteria > Bacillota > Clostridia > TANB77 > CAG-508 > UMGS1994. Next base: position 2,105 of record CAYOBB010000154.1, read on the forward strand.
TAATATCAAACTGCTAAAATCGTCTGCAAAGTCCACGTTTTTTGTTCGTGTGCAAATTTTATGTAAATAAAATTGTGTGCTTTGTTTTGCAGAATGCTTTATTTAATAGAAATTTCAGAAAAATTTCCTATTAAATAAAAAAAGAACCTAAGAGAGAACTTAAATAAGGACAAAAATGTTCTTATTTAGTTCTTCCTTATTTTAATGGTATTTTTGATAGCTTGATATGATATAAAATTTTAGTTCATTTTGTAGTGAGAATAA
>CAYOBB010000155.1:0-2279 GCA_964402195.1 uncultured Clostridium sp.
CTTTTTTTAATAATTGATACATTGTACTTATAATATGTACCATTTTGACTTCAATTATACTTTCACCTTCTACATAAAAATATTTTTTATGTAAATACATTGGATTAATTTTAAAATAATAATTCTCACTATTATACTTCTTTATAAATTTAAGATATATCATACTTATAAAAGTACTAATTATTGGAGTAGAATATGTTGTTAGCCATATATTATTAGTTGAATATTCAAAGTATATTTTTAAACTTGATATATTAATTTTTAACTTTTTTAAATCTTTTAATGTAATTCTTCTAAATATGTTATTTTCTATTCTTGTTACATCTAATTTTTCTATTATTTTCTTATTTAGTTTTTGAATATTAATTTTATGATTATAAATCTTTATATTTTTAGAATCAATTTTTATAGATAATATTTTTAAAATACAGAAAAAATAGAAATATATTTCTATTTTGAATTTTTTTTTATTATTGCTTATAATAATTTCTTTTATATCAATTTTTATTTTTGAAAATACTAATCCTAATATGATTATAAAAAAAATAGAAAAAACTAGTACCATATCTTTCTCCTAAACTTTATAGTACTAGTTTTTCCTATTTTTTATAAATTAAACATATATACTTAAACTTCATTTTTTCTGCAATTTCAAATATGATTATATATCTCTTTTCTTTTCAATTACAATATCCCCAAAGATTTCTTCTTGTGTTGCTGTAACCTTATTTCTTCTACTTAACTCTAAAACTCCTGTAAAAGCTGTAACAACTTCTGCTTTAGGTTTTTCTTTAATTGAAAACATTTGATTAAATATAACTCGTGGTCTTTTTATTAATGCTTTAAAAATTTCTTTTACTTTACTAGCTACTGTATATGTATCTGTTATAGCTATTTTTTCTATATTTTCTGCATTTTTATTTATTTTTTCTTTATTATTTTCTAAAAGTCTTTGATAATTTTCAAATAAAAGATTCGATGAATAGTTTCTCTCTATTTTTTGTTTTGGAAGTTCAATTGATTGAGGAAAGTTAAAAAATCTTATAGAATTATTTTTATAATATTCTTTTAGAACTTTACTTATTTCTTTATACTTTTTATATTCTATAATTCTATTTAGTAATTCTTCTTCAGTAAGTTCTGCTTCATCTTCAGCTTCTTTTGGCAATAGTTCTTTTGATTTTAAATATACCAATGTGCTTGCTATAACTAAAAATTCACTTGTTACCTCTAAATTCATATTTTCCATCTCTTGAATATAGGAAATATATTGGTCTGCAATATCAGTTAATCTAACATCATATATATCCATTTTATTCTTATCTATAAGATGTATTAATAGATCAAGTGGACCTTCAAAATTATCTAGTTTTACTGAATATTTATTTGTCTCTAATATTAATATCCCCATAGTTTCTACCTTTCTTAATTAGCATTTAAAGTACATATATTAGGACGAACAATAAATCCACCCTACGCTATTCTAAGTTATCTTATTTAATCATCTAATTTTTCTAAAACACCATATGGAAAGTTTTTTCTAAGCAAATAATTTTTTATATCTTCTCTTTCCATATTTTTCATTTTCTTTTCTATAATATTTTTAGCAGATTTTGTTTCATATTCTCTTAATGTTTCTTCATTATTATAAAAATATTCATCAATAATATCTTTACTAATTCCTTTTGATAACAATTTATATTTTATTTCATATAAAGAAAGATTTTTAAGGTTAATAACCTCTGCTACAAATCTTTCTATATATTCTCTGTCATTTATATATCCTAATTCTTTTAAATTTCCAATTGTCTCTTCTAACAATTTTTTATCTTCATTTAAAAACTTTTGTCTTACTTCTTTTTCTGTTCTCTTCTTAAACATAATATATTTTAAAACTTTAGTTTTTAGTGAATCAAGTTTTTCTAAGTGTTCTAAATCCATTAATTATCTTCCTCTATTCTTCTGATTCTACTTTCTCTTTTTCATCTAATTCATTATTTTCATCTAAAGCATTATTTTCATCTAAAGCTTGTTCAAAAGCCTTATTAAAATCATCTCTTATTTTCTTTTCAACTTCTTCCATGATTTTAGGATTTTCCTTTAGATATACTTTTGCATTTTCTCTTCCTTGTCCTATTTTTGCTCCTGCATAGCTAAACCATGCTCCACTTTTTTCTATAATATCTAAGTTTACTGCTAAATCTAATACATTTCCCTCTTTAGATATTCCTTTTCCATACATAATATCAAATTCTGCTTCTCTAAAAGGAGGAGCTACT
>CAYOBB010000156.1:0-2275 GCA_964402195.1 uncultured Clostridium sp.
TGGAAAAGGCTCTCCTATAATCCTATTACATGGAAATCAAGAAACACATGAAATATTCGATAAATTAATAGAAAAATTGAAGACAAATCACACTATATATGCTTTAGATAGTAGATGCCATGGCAAAAGTTATAATCCAAAAGATATTTCATATGAATTAATGGCAAATGATACAATAGCTTTTATAAAAAAGCTGAATATATCAAAGCCAATTCTTTATGGTTTTAGTGATGGTGGAATTATTGGCTTGCTAGTTGCAATAAAAGAGCCTGATTTATTATCCAACCTAATTATTAGTGGTGCAAATATTACCCCTGATGCTTTTACAAAAATAGATTCTATGTTAACCAAATTACTTTACTTTTTTACTAGAAGTAAGTTTATAAAAATGATGTTGAATGAGCCTAACATTCCTTTAGAAGATTTGCAAAAAATAATTATTCCTGTTCATGTATTAGCTGGAGAAAAAGATTTAATAAAATTAGAACATACAAAACTTATCGCCAATAATATTAAAAATAGCACATTAGAAATAGTAAAAGGCGAAAATCATGGAAGTTATATTATTCATAGTTATAAAATATATGAAATAATAAAAAAATATTTGGAGGAATAATATATGGAAAGTCTAGAAAAAAATGCAAATATATGATTTAATATATATTAAAATAAAGAAGGAGGAATTACAATGGCAACTAAAAAAGCCGGAACAATATTATTAAATTTACTTACCAAACAAATTGGATTAGTTTATCGTCCGAAAGATAATAGTTACACATTCCCAAAAGGTCACTTAGAAAAAGGAGAAACTTTAGAGGAATGTGCAATAAGAGAAACCGAAGAAGAAACTTTAAGATCTAATCATCTATTGTTAAATAAAGCAATATTTATTCTAACATACACAACTTCTTTGGGCGAAGAGGTTGAGAATTACATGTATATAGCAATTGATGATGGTCCAACTTCTAAAAATATTGCTCTATGTGATAGAGAAAAATTTGAATGGATTGATTTTGAAGATATCAATAATAAGTTAAAATTTTCGAACTTAATAGATATGTGGAATAAAATTAAATCTCCTATCAAGAAAGTTTTGGATAATAATGGTAAATTAGAGTCTTCTATTTTAACGGATTTATCAATTTGTCCTACTTGCTATGATAAAGAAAATAATTAAAAATAGTAAAATAATTATAAAAAGAAAGTGAGTAATACTATGCTAAAAGTATATAATATAAAAGATAAGCAAGAATATTTATTGGAAATTGCAACACTCACTCAAAAAGAATGGAGTAAAAAAGGTCTATCTAAAGAAGAGTTTGATATTAAAATTAATAATAAAATAGCTAAGATTAAACAGAATTTTGATAACCCAAATTATTGTAAATTAATCTTACTTAATGATTCGACTTTAATTGGTTTTATCTCCATTTTTGAACATGATGGAGATGATAGATTTGACTTATCGCCATGGTATTCTACAATGTTTGTGAAAAAAGAGTTTAGAGGTAATGGATATTCAAAAATATTAAATAATGCTATTTTAAGTGAAGCTAAGAAAAGAGGTTTTAAAAGAATTTACTTAAAAACTGAATTGTCTAATTATTACGAAAAATTTGGTGCAAAATATTTGGAAAATTTAAATGATAAAGAGAAAATATATTATTTTGACTTGAAATAATATATTTTCTCCTAAAAATTTAATCTTTGTTAATTGCATGTGCAGGATATTTGCCCTCTTTTATAATTTTTACTGCACTCTTAGGTAATACATTGTAAGCATCTGCTTTATCTAAGTCAACCCAGTCGTAAGATAAATGGTCTTTTCCTTCTATATTCTTCAAAGAGTAATCTATTTTTTTATCTTCTTCATTTGTAAACTCTAATTGATGTATAAATAAAATTTCATGATATTTTTTGCCTTTCATTTCAAAGAAATTTTCAACTGTTCCAATATACCCGATTACTTCTACATCTTTTCCGATTTCTTCTTTTACTTCTCTTTTGCATGTTGTTGCTGAGTCTTCTCCAATTTTTACTCTCCCACCAATGAATGCACAATGATCATCATGACTACTATTATGAACTAGAAACTTGTTATTATGTATTATTACTCCTGCAGCTCTTATGTTTAATTTGTAATCCTCCAAATCTAAAGTTAAATCCATTTTTCTTACCCCTCTTTCTTTGGCATAGGCTATTGCCTTATATGCTTAATTTTTTGAAATTATATCACCATTATAAAATTTTTAAAAGATATTTTTGGAATATTTTT
>CAYOBB010000157.1:0-2271 GCA_964402195.1 uncultured Clostridium sp.
AATTATAAATCCATCGTTAGTAGCCTTCATAACATTCATTCTCTGTTTTATGATATCAGAATTTCCATGATATTTCAATATACAATAAGATTTATATTCTCCTCTACCTACTCTTCCTCTTAATTGGTGAAGCTGAGCTAAACCAAATCTTTCAGCATTTTCAATTACCATTATACTAGCATTTGGAACATTAACACCTACTTCTATAACAGTAGTAGAAATTAAAATATCTATTTTTCCATTTTTGAATTCTTCCATTATAGAATCTTTTTCCTTTTGTTTCATCTTTCCATGCAAATATTCTACTTTATAATTTGAAAAAACTTTATTTTTATAATTTTCTGCAAGTTCCATTACAGATTTAGCGTCAATTTCTTCATTTTCCTCTACTAAAGGACATACAATATATGCTTGTCTTCCCTCATCTATCTGTTTTTTTATAAAGTTATTCACCCTATCTTCCATACCTTTTGTAACAGGAAAAGTATCAATCTTCTTCCTATTCGGAGGTAATTCATCAATAATAGAAATATCTAAATCCCCATATAATATTAAAGCTAAAGTTCTTGGAATAGGAGTCGCAGTCATGACAAGAACATCTGGATTTTTTCCTTTTTCGGCGATAATACTTCTTTGCCTTACTCCAAATCTATGTTGCTCATCAGTTACAACTAATCCTAAATTATTAAAAATAACATTGTCTTCTAATAAAGCATGCGTACCAATTAAGATATCTATTTCACCATTTCTTAATCTTTCTAGTATATCTTCTTTTTTCTTTTTAGATATTCCACTTACTAATAATTCACACTTTATTCCTGTATCTTTTAAAATTCCTTCAAAACTTTCTAAATGTTGTCCTGCTAAAATCGCAGTAGGAGCCATTATTGCAGCCTGATATCCACTTTTCACACACTTATATGCACAAATTATTGATACTATGGTTTTTCCGAGAACCAACATCCCCTTGGAGAAGCCTATTCATAGGCTTTTGACTCTCCATGTCTTTATCAATCTCTTCTAAAACTTTAAGTTGTGCTTTAGTAAGTTTAAATGGAAGATTATTTATTATATCAGACATATTTACATTTTTATCAAATTTAATTCCTTTTACATCATTACTATATTGATTTTTTAATAGTAATAGTGCAAGTTGCATTCCTAATAATTCTTCAAAAACTAATCTATTTCTAGCCAAATTAAAATCATCAAAAGTGCTTGGAAAATGAATTTGACTTATTGCCCTGTTTATATCAAATAATCTATATTTTTTAATCAAATAATCTGGCAATGTTTCTTCTAGATTTCCACTAACTTCATTTAACCCATTTTCAATTATTCTTCTTAAAGTAGTTTGTGGCAAATTATATGTTGACGGATAAATTGGAATAATCTTTCCTGTATTTTTATTTACATTTTCTTTATCATATACAGGAGAAATCATATCAGTTGTTCTATATTTTTTATTAACCTTTCCAAAAAATTTATATCTTTCTCCGAACTTTAAACATTGTTTTTAAATATGGCTGGTTATACCATGTAAGCTGACACGTTCCAGTATCATCTCTTACAATTAATTTATATAAAGTCATATTTTTTCTAATTCTAACTTCACTCATTCTAGAAACAGGAAAAACCTCAATCAAAGCTTCCTCTCCATCTATTAATTCTGCTATTTTTTTAGGAATACTCCTATCTTCATATCCCCTTGGATAATATGTAATTAAATCATTCAGCGAATATATATTTAATTTATTTAAAAGTTCAGCCCTAGCAGGTCCTACTCCCTTTATATATTTAACTTCTTTTTCTAAACTAACCATCTATCTCCTCTATTTTCTTCAAATTACTTTATTATTTTATCATTATTGACACTTATCATCAAGATATATTTTTTATTTATATCCTATACACTCAAATTTGAAAATTAGTATTTTTTCATATTGAAATTTATTTTTTTTTGTATTATAATCTAGATAAATAAAATTATGAAAGGAGGCATCATTATGCCTTTTAAAGAACTGTACCTATCAGACGAACTTCGGAAAGAAATTGATAATTTAAAAAACAATTCTTTCATGAAGTGGCTCTATTATCAAAACAAGTTAATAGAATATGAAAAATTTTGTCATGATAATGACGAAATTCTCACCTTTGGTGAGTTTGCCAACATGTATTAAAAAAGAAGCACAATTGATATTTTATATCAATTGTGTTTCTTTTTGGTGACCCGTACGGGAATCGAACCCATGATTCCACCTTGAGAGGGTG
>CAYOBB010000158.1:0-2234 GCA_964402195.1 uncultured Clostridium sp.
GAAAAGATAAAAATGATTTAAAAAATTTATTAGAAGATTTAAAAGAATATATAGTGAAAAACGAAGGTAATAACAAAATAGATATAAAATGTGATATTGATAATTTTGATATCTATTTAGGTCAAAAGAAAGGATATACGCAAATTCTTACTAATTATTGGAGAGAAGATAAAATATATGTAGTATGTAGTGGTACTAAAGGTAAAGAAAAAATTATTACATATGATTCAGAAGAATATATGCTGGAAAAAATAAAAAATGCAGGTTTTACTAGTTGGGGAATTTTCATTATAAAAAATTATAAAGAAAAATAACATAATTATTATAAAAAATTAAAAATGTACAATGTAAAATTAATAATAAATCTTGTCAATGAATAAAAGTTACACTTATTAGATGTGATGAAATAAAAAGCACTTTTACTAAATATTTACAAAAAAGAAAAGAGGAAAAAGATGAAATTTCATAATACAACAATTAAAACTAATTTTAAGAATTTTGATGATACAGTTAGAATAAATAATAGTGATTTAATTTTGATAGGTGGTTCACATGGTATTAGCAATGTAATATCAACATTTATATTAAATATTGCAAAAAATGTAGCCATTCATTGCAAGAGTGTATTACTATTTAGTTTAGGTATAAAAAAGAAAGATATTTTTAGTAAATATAAAATTGAAAACTTAAATTTATATATTGAAGACTCCAAAAATATTACCATAAGTGAAATTGAAAATAAGTGTATCGAAAAAAGAACTAATATAGAATTAATCATAATAGATTATATACAACTAGTAAATGAATATCAAAATTCATCTCAAGAAATAATTTATAGACTAAAAGAATTATCTCAAGAAATAAAAATACCGATAATAATAACTTCCTTACTTTCTTTAGAAGTAGAATTGAGAGATAATCATTTACCGCAATTAACAGATATAGAAAATTCACAAAAAATTATAGATATGATTGATACAGTAATATTGCTAAATAGAGATGATTATTATGATAGCGATAGTGAAAATAAAAATATATTAGATGTTATTATAGCAAAGAACAGGGAGAATAGGTTAAATATTATAAAGTTTGTCTATATAGATAATTACAATAAATTTGTTGAATTAGAAAATTTATACAAAAAGTTTTTAATAGGAATTACAGATAAGAATGCAAAAATATACATATATAAGAATTTAGAAGGATATAATGATCTTCCATTTTTTTCTTATGAAATAGCAAAACAAAATGTATATGAGAATAATATTTCAGAAATTTTAATACAAAAACCTAAGCTTTATTCTTTAGGAAGTAGAAATTTAGAGTTATGTGAAAGAAATGATTTAGAAAATTTTTTATATAAATTAAATACAAAAAAGAATTGTACAAATTATGAATATATCATTAGTGTATGGAATAGAAACAATAATATTAAAGTTCCATCAAATACGCATAAACCTAATTATATAAATTTAGAAGAACGAGAATTTTTAGAAAGTGGTATTGGTTTAAATCAAGAAGAAATTCTGAAAATTAAGGAAAAAGATGAATTGAATAACATTAAGGTTGGTATAAATATTAACGAAACGGAAACAAAACCACATTTTCATTATATTGTTTCAACAGGCGAAGAGTTTGCAATTTCTATGTTAGAACCTAAATATTTAGAGCCTATACCTAGAAAATTAAATAAAGATGAAGTAAACATATTAATAATGTATTTGAAAAAAATAGAAGAAAATATATATAATCAAAAGAAAGATACAAATTGGAATATTTTAAAATGGTTATGGAACAACATTAATACTATATATAATGATGAAATATTATATACAAAACCGACTAAAGTGATAGCTAGAAATAAACAAATGCCAGATTATACAAAATTAAATATTAAAGAATAATGTCAAAAGATAATACGATGTATGACCAGTCATATTTAAAAAACACTTTTTTAAAATTACAATAAAAATAATTTGAATCTAAAAAAGCTGATAGAATTATACAAACTAATAGTAAAGCAATAAATTCAATAACTAAAACTGATATAGAAAAGGCAATACAAAACGTAACTTTCAAAGAAAAAGAAACAAGAAAAATAGGATTTTGTCAATAATATAAAGAAAGAGGAGGTACACAAAATATGGATTATATAATGGTAGCAGGAAAGAATAAAAATGATTTAAAAAATTTATTAGAAGATTTAAAAGAATATATAGTGAAGAACGAAGGTA
>CAYOBB010000159.1:0-2232 GCA_964402195.1 uncultured Clostridium sp.
CTACAAACTTCTTATTGTACTTTAATCAAAATTATGCTAAAATATAAATCATTAATCTATCCAAACAAGGAGGTGTTACTATTGAATGATTTTTTTAATGTACTAGGAAATAATTTATATGATAAACTATGTGATATTGACCAATCATTGCACAAATCAGGAAAAGAAAATTCATCTATTGACAACTTTGTTCACGAATTAAAAGACTATTTATTTTTATCTGATGCAAAATACAAATTGCAACAAATTCCAAAAGATTCAGTTTTAGAAGTAAATGAAATTGAGGACACTTATGTTCAATGTTATTTAAATCATAAAGATTATCTTATTCCCTATGAAATGATTAATAAAACGGGTTTAAAATCACAAAATGTTGGTTTTATTGGTTTACAATTAAAAAATGATGGTTTATATCATGTAGTAGATTTGTAAAATAAAAAAGAAAGCATATAATACTTTCTTTCAAAAATCAAAGCTTCTTCTTTATTTGCTCCATCTAAATCATAATCCAATTTTTTTATATTTATATTTTCTCCATCGCTGGTAATCCAAATTGTTCCATCTTCGTCAGTTCTATAAATTTCTATTCCATTTTCGTTAAGTCTATTTATTATTTCTTCTTTTGGAAATCCATATTTTTTATTTGAACCTACTGATAATATTGCATATTTAGGAGAAATTTGGTCTAGAAATTTTTGGCTTGTACTAGAATCTGAACCGTGATGTGCAACTTTTAACACATCTACTTTATCCCATTCTACTTTATCTTCAACATTAGTAGATGCATCTCCCATAAATAAGTATTTAGTGTTCTCATAATCTAATTCTATTACAATTGATGAATCATTTGGCTCATTATCATCATTTATATTTAAAACTTTCCATTCAGAATTTCCAAGAGAATATATAATTTCTTTTGAAGCTATTAATGAGGTGTCTACATTTATATTATTTTCATTAATTGAATTTATAAATTTTTTATATGTTTGAGTTTTAGAAGAACCATTAGGTGTATATAAAACGCCAATATCAAAATTTTCCAGTATTTTATATGCTCCACCCATATGATCTTCATCAAAATGAGTAACTACAAAATAATCAATTTTAGAAATATTTTGTGCCTTTAAAAATTCTGTAATATAGTAGCCATCTGATTTATTTCCGCTATCTATTAACATATTTACATTATTTATAGTTATAAATGTCGAATCTGCCATTCCCACATTTAAATAAAAAATATTTAATTCATCATTATTTATATTTAAATTTGAATATAAATTAGTATTAATAGTATTTTCAAGAGTATTGTCTGTATTATTATAACTAGTATCATTTTTTAATTCTGTAAATGCTACTAATATTAACATAATTATACCGATTATTACTAATATTATTTGCTTAATTTTTTCTTTATTCATCTATATTATTCCTTTTTGTTATATTTTAGATACATTTATTACTCCAAATTTTCTAATCTTTTCTTTATTTCCTCTGGAGAAGGTAATAAATCTTTCATTTGTTCTGGTAAAGAATCATGAATTTTATATGTTGAAATTCCTATTGGTTTATCACTATTACTTAAAGCATATTCTACAACTGTTCTATTTTTTTCCTTACAAATAATAATACCAATTGATGGATTTTCACTTTCCATTTTTACTTGTTTATCTAATGCTGCTAAATAAAATTGTAATTGCCCAACATATTCTGGTTTAAATTCTCCAATCTTTAGTTCTATTGCAATTAAACTTTTTAGACTTCTGTGATATAGAAGCAAATCAATATAAAAATCATCTCCACCAACATTTAAATGATATTGATTACCCATAAATGCAAAGTTGCCACCCATTTCTCCTAAAAACTCTCTAATATTATCAACTAAAGCTTTTTCTAAATCTTTTTCAGAATGTTCTTCTGATAATTCTAAAAAATCGAACATATACTCATCTTTTACTGCTAATTTAGCTTGATTCTTATATTTCTCTGGTACTGATTTATCAAAATTTGTTTGATTTAAAAGATACTTTTCATAACTTTTATTCTCAATTTGATTAATTAATACATCTTTTGTCCAACCATATTTTTTAGTCATTTTAATATAAAATTCTCTTTCAAGGTCATCTTTGCATCTATCTAGAATAACGATATTCTTAGTCCAACTTATTTCTGCAACTAATGGTTGCAGAATTTCATTGTCTTTATATTCTACATATAAATTTCGCATATTCCATA
>CAYOBB010000160.1:0-2224 GCA_964402195.1 uncultured Clostridium sp.
CTAGAGTCGATTTTCCATGATCTATATGTGCAATTATACTAAAATTTCTAATTTTCTCTTTTCCGCTCAATTTATCTCTCCTTAAAATATTTGGAAATATTTTATCATAAGCTAAAATTTAATACAATATACTAATTCTTTAAGATTTTTCCATAATGCAAAAATCTCTGCACTTAGCTCTATTAATATTTTTTAAATTATAAACCAAATTGCTCCTGATGGAATATAATAGAGTACCATCATGGCAGCAGTAAACCAAGCCCAATTAGGAAGATTTTCATCAATAGGTTTAAATCCTAAATCATTTTTTAATGACTCCATTTTATTATCTGATTTTAAGAATTTATTAACATTTTCAAACATTTTATCTAAGAAAGTTCTATCATCTGGCATTTCATCCACATAATCAACTTCATATCTATCAATATCACCAACATCAAATCTAGCAGAAAATTCTCTGGTTTCACCTGGCTCAAGATTTTCTAATCTTATATATTTAGTTTGTAATAAACTACCGCCACTACTATATGATTTTATTCTCATAAACCTAAGAGGAATAGTTTTATTAGAATTATTAGTTACTTTTCCTTTAAAAAATCCTTGCATCTTGTTTGTTTTTACTTCTGTTGTTTCTATTTTTATTCCATCTTCAGAAGATGCAATTTCTATATTACTTTTTAAATCAGTATATGAATTTTCAATTAAAACATTTGATACTATAACAGAAAAAAAGAAAAATGCAATAATCCATAAAGCATACATTCCAAAAGTCTTCATTCTATCCATAAAAATTTCCTCCTATTTTTTTCACTATCTACTATATTATACTGCATTTTACATAACTTGTAAACGATTTGTTTTATATTTTTAATTTTGGGCAGACGCAAGGCCTGCCCCTACGATATTTGATTTTATTTTTTATGTAGGGGTGGGGCTTGGCTCCGCCAAAAAACATGATTTTTTTATTTGGGTAAGCGGATTGCCCCTACAGCATTTATATTATTTCTTCTTTTTGTGTATACTCAGATTTTGAGCATACAATATTTGTAATTTGCCTATCTATATTTTTATTTTTTCCCCTAAACATGTCGAATAAATATATACTTCATCTACTTTTTTATCTAATGACTCTTCTAATGCTTTTTTATATAAATCTAACTGAATATTATACTTTTCTATTAATTCTTCTCCATTTTTCACATAATCTGTTTTATAATCTACCAAAACCACTTTATCATTCTCATCTATAAAATATAAGTCTATAATTCCTTGTACTAATATCTTTTCATTAGATTTAATTCCATAAATATCACTTACACAAACATTAGTATAAAAAGGTTTTTCTTTTTCTATTATTTTAGATTTTCTTATTCTTTCAGCTAAATTTGATTTAGTAAATTTATAAATAATTTCTAGATTAATTACTTCTTTCTGATTTTCAGTTATCTTATTTTCAGCTTGCATTTTTTCTAAAAATTCTTTTAACTCGTCTAAAGTATATTTTTTTCTTAAGTCCAAAGATTGTAAACACAAATGTACTAAAGTTCCAATCTCTGCTCTTGAAATTTTCTTATCCATCATAAATTTAGGTTTTAATAATTCTTTATCTTTATATTCTTCCTTAGTTTCTAATTCTTTTATTTTACTAACACTAAGCTTACTTGGAATTTTAGTTAAAGTTTCGTCTTCATACTTCCAATTCAATATTTCAGTTATTTTAGAGAAGTCTCTTTCTTTTTCAAATTCAAGTTTCCTTATTTCTTTAGAAGCTTCTTCACTAAAATTAATATCTCGTATTTTTATTTTATTTAGTTCTACTAAATTTTCTATATTTTTATTACTTAAATACACAAACTCTAGCCAATCTAAATATGAAGTATATTTTTTTATAAGTAAATGATTTAATTTATTTTCTTCTTTTTCATAGGTATTTATAAGTTCTTTTTTAGATTCTAATTCTTTTTCTAAATCTTTTTGAGTCCCCGTTATTATTAGCTTTTCCTTTGCTCTTGTAAGAGCGACATAAAGAATTCTCATCTCTTCTGATATAGATTCATCTCTTACCTTTAGTTTTATAGCTCCTTTAGCTGCTGTATCATATTCTATTTTTCTTTCATAATTTATATATTTAGGACCTATACCTAAAGTAGTATGCATAAGGACTTTTTCATTTAAATCTTTCAAATTAAATGACTTATCTGTTCTTGATAAAAATACAACTGGA
>CAYOBB010000161.1:0-2193 GCA_964402195.1 uncultured Clostridium sp.
ATTTATTTTTAAGTATTTTTCAGATATTATATATGAGAAACCATTATCCTGTAACGACTTTTTGTTACTATTGATATTTTATGTAAATTATGTTATACTATTAATATAAACACTCTGCAGAATAATTCTTTTGTGGCGCTAAGGAGGTAAAAATATGATCTCTATTAAATGGTTATTTATAGTCATCTTATTTATCATAATAATAGCCGATATAATTCTAACAGTCTTTCTTTTTGAGAGTGACTCAAAAAGAGAAGAAGAATGGATGATAATAATGCAAGAGCAAGAGCAAGAGCAAAAGCAAGATTATTTGGTGATAATATTCCTTTGGAATCCGCTCCGATGAAGGATATATTATTGTAAATAAGATAAAGCCAAGAGAATTATTCGAAGAATTCTACTAGATGGGGTTTCGTTTTACCCCTCTAGAGAAAACCAAAAAAGACTCGGCAAGGTGTCTAATCCCCTGTCGAGCCTTTGCATTTCTATAAATTTATAAATTTTAAAAAAATCTAGCCATTGAATTTTCTATGTCCTTTAAATAATCGAATTCAAATGAGTAGCTGATTAGTGCTTTCTAAATAATATAATGTTGAATGTTACATCATCTTTAACATCTATCGAGCTCATTTCATTCAAAATGTCAATTAGCTTTTGCTCTGTTAAATCAAATCCTCTTATTGTAGCATCCATATCTAATTGTAGATCAAGTAGCAAAAGGGCGAAAAAGCGTATATAAAGTGCTAGCAACTTTTCGCCCTTTTGAAAGTTATTTAGTTTTCATAGTAGTAATTATGTTTCATTAATATTGTTAAAATTATATTTTAATAATATTACCAGCATATATTAAATTTGGATTATTTATTTCATTAATCTCTATTAAATAACTTACACTCACTTTATATTTTTTTGCTATTGCATACAATGTATCTCCTTTTTGTATTGTATAAGTATTATAATTAAATTTATTTTGATTTATAGCATTAAGTGTCATATTTGAACTTTCTGTTATACGTAATTTTTCATTTGGATATATTAAATTTGGATTTCTTATATTATTTAATTCTATTATATGTTCTATTGTTACTCCATAAGCTTCTGCAATCATAGATAATGTATCTCCACTTTTTACTATATAAGTTATACTTCCTGTAGCTCGGCTTTCAGTTCCCTCTATATTTGAATTAGTTGGTATTTTAAGTATTTGCCCTGGGTATATCAAATTTGGATTTGATATATTATTTATTGTTGCTATTTCCTGTATTGTTGTGTTATATCTTGTTGCTATTTGGGATAAAGTATCTCCACTTTTAACTGTATAATTTATGGTTTCAGTGTTTATGTTTTCAATCGGAGTAGCACTTGGAATTTTCGATATATTGTCTAAAAATATTTCTTTTGCGTAAATATCTCTGTCAACTTTTCCAGTTACCCCTGATACAATTCCTCTGTCTGTATATTGCACACCAATATAATTATTCCAGTTTGTTTGTATATTTGGTAAATTATTTATATTTTCATAATATGCTAACCATAATCCGTATTTTTGTGCCAATTCCTTACTGAATATATTTTTGGCATTATATAAGTCACTATAAATAATTACCTCCGCATTTGTTAGATTTTTTACTGTTTCTAAAAAAGAATTAGCAATTTCATTTATTTTATTCACCTCAACTCCTGAAAAAATTTCATAATCCATTACTAATTTACAATCTACTGATTTATTTGCAATTACAGATACAAAAAATCGTGCCTGCTCTTCTGCCTCCATTGTATTTGTTGCTGTTAAAAAGTGATAAAATCCTATTTTAAGTCCATTTGCCTTTGCATTGTCATAATTAATTTCAAAATACGGATCCTTAAAATCATTTCCTTGACTTGCTTTTATATATACAATATCTATTCCAGTTTCTTTAACCTTATTATATTCAATATAACCTTGCCAGTCACTTACATCTATTCCTTCATATTGCTCATTAGAGGTCATAGTAATTCCATATATTTTGCTTATATTTATAAAAATCATTAATAAAAAAATTAAGGTTATCTTCCATATTTTCTTTGATAATACCTTCATAGACTCCCCCTTTCAATTTTAATAATACATATTTTATGTTCTTATTTTAAATTCTGTTACTAGATAATGGTTTCTCATATATAATATCTGAAAAATACTTAAAAATAAATACT
>CAYOBB010000162.1:0-2150 GCA_964402195.1 uncultured Clostridium sp.
CATTGACATTTCATCTATTACAATAACATCTCCATCAATTGGCTTAAACTCTTGATTTATGCTCTCTAATTTATCTTCTTCAAACTTTCCTATCTCTAATAATCTATGTATTGTTTTTGCATCTTCTCCTGTAGACTCAGTCATTTTTTTAGCTGCTCGTCCTGTAGGTGCACATAGAATAACTTTTTTTCCATTATTCTTATATATATCAATTAAAGTTTTTATAATTGTAGTTTTTCCGTGTACCGTGGTCCTCCAGTTATTACTGAAACATTATTATCATTTACCTGGTTTAGTGCTTCTTTTTGTTTTTCTGATAATATAATATCAAGATTTTTTTCTTGTCTTGCAAGTTCTTTTCTAAATTCTTTTATATATTTAATATTCTTAGAACTTTCCATTAAATATATTCTTTCTGCTATATTTTTCTCTGCTTGATAAAACCCTATTAAATAAATCCACTCTTCTTCATCTCTTTTTTCTATTACAATTTCTCCACTTGCATTTAAATCTATTAAATTCTCATTTATTAATTCTTCATCTTCAATTTTTAACCTATCTTTTACAAAATTAATCAAGTTTCCTTTTAATGTACATGTATTTCCATTATAACTAGAAGTTAGAAGGGCATATTTTATTCCACTTTTTATCCTATTAAAGCTATTTATATTTGTTCCCAATTCTATTGCTATTTTATCTATCTTAAAAAAATCCACACCATAAACTATATCTACTAATACATAAGGATTTTCCTGAATTTCTTCTATAGCATTATTTCCTAATTTATCATATACTTTTTTACTATTGTTTGCACTAATTCCAAACTTCTCTAAAAATCCTACTATTTGCCATAGTTCCCATTTTTCATTAAATTCTGCAGCCATTTCAATTGCTTTATCTTTAGAAATACCTTTTATTTCAGCTAATCTTTTAGGTTCAAATTTGAAAATTGAAATTGTTTCATCTCCAAATTTATCTACAATTTTTTTCGCTGTTGCAGGTCCAATTCCTTTTATTATACCATTACCTAAATATTTCTCTAAAGCATCCTTTGTCTGAGGCATTTTTTTTTCAAAATATTCTACCTTAAACTGCCTACCATAATCTTGATGTGTTACAAATTTACCCTTTACCATTAAACAATCTCCTTGATTAATAAACGGTAAGTATCCTACTATCGTGAATATATCCTTTTCTGTTACAAGTTCAGCTATCGTATAACTATTCGTTTCGTTTTGATATATTATTTCTTCAATCTGTCCTTCTAATTCCATAATTTTTCCTTATTCAATATATTTTCTATAGTCTATCAAATAAATATACTTTTTTCAACTTGTTTTTTTAGACTTAGATATATTTATATAATCATATTCCTTCTCTAACATTTCTAATATTTTATATGTATTATCTTCCGAATTTAAATCAATAATTTTTATTCTATTAAAAATTTTATAATCATAATACTCTGACAAAAATTTTCTAACAAATATCTCTATATTGTTTTCAGCATCTTTTGTATATATGACTAATCTAATATTATCATCCACTATAAGGTCTTTAAATGTAATTTTATAATAAATTTCTCTTACTAAATAATATATTCCTAAAAAAGAAAAAACTAATAAAATAGAAAAAATAAAAACTCCCATATATAACACCTTCTTTATGGTATAATATGAGAATTTTTATTTTTATGTTACTTTAATTTATAATAGTTCTAATATTACAACTTCTGCATTATCGCCTTTACGTGGACCGCATTTTAATATACGTGTATATCCACCATTTCTATCAGCATATTTTGGAGCTATTTCATTAAATAATTTATTTAATAAATCTACACCTTCTACTTTGTTTATTTTTCTCATTATTTTTCTTCTAGCACTTAATCTTGAAGGCATATCTTTTTGTCTTTTCTCCATTTTTGTTTCTTTTATAACTTTTAAATATTCTTTTCCATTTTTACTTGTTACTTTTTCAGTAACTTTATGACCCTTATTATCTAATTTAGCTGTAGTTACTTTTACTTCAACTTCCTCAAAGTTATCTTTTTCTTTAATAGCTAATGCTATTATACTATCAACTATTGCTTTTACTTCTTTTGCTCTAGCTTCTGTAGTAGTTATCTTACCATTTAATATTAAATCTGT
>CAYOBB010000163.1:0-2142 GCA_964402195.1 uncultured Clostridium sp.
TAAACATTAAAAAATGCAATAAATCTCCGAAGGATTAGCTTTGATAACGTAGGGGACGAACGAGTTCGCCCGAAACACGCGTAGCCTTTCTTGCTTTGATTTTGGGTTAAGTCTGAACAGTTATTCAAAAGTAATAATTGATGAGATACAAGCATATTCTCCAGAGATTGTGGCAGTAATTCTAAAGGGACTAGAGATGATAAATAAAGTAGGTGGAAAATTTATGATAATGACAGCAACACTACCGAGGATATATAAAGAAGAACTAATCGAAAAAGGAATTAAGTTTGAATATAAAGAATTTATAAAAGATACCAAAAGACATAAAATAAAAATAGAAGATAAAAAAATAATAGAAGATATAGAGAAAATAAAGAAAAAAGGAAAGAAAAATAAAGTACTTGTTATAGTAAATACTGTAAATAAAGCCATTGAACTATATGAAAGACTTAAATGTGAAGAAATGGAAAATATTAATTTGCTACATTCAAGATTTATACAAAATGATAGAAATGAAAAAGAAAAAAATATAAAGATATTTTCAAAAGATAGAGATAACAATGGAATATGGATTACAACACAAATTGTAGAGGCTTCACTTGATATTGATTTTGATTACTTATATACAGAAATGTCAACATTGGATAGTTTATTTCAGAGATTAGGAAGATGCTACAGAAGTAGAGAATATGATAAAGAAGAACCAAACATATATATTTATACAAAAGAACCTAGTGGGATAAAATATGTGTATGATAAAGATATTAGTGAAAAAAGTATCGATCTACTCAGGGAATTTGATTGTAAAATGTTAAGAGAGAAGACAAAGATAGAATTAGTAGATAAATTATATTCAAAAGAAATGCTAGATGGAACAGAATTTTATCAGAAATTTAAAGCCGGAAAAGAAGTTCTAGATAATATTATAGACTATAATACTAGTAAAAAAGACGCGCAAAAACTATTAAGAAATATTGATAATATAACAGTAATACCCAAGATAATATATGATGAAAATTTAGAATTATTTAAAAAGTATGAAAAAGAAAATAATTATAAAGAAAGAAATAAAATAAAACGAGAGATTAATAAATTAACAACAACAATTAGTAAATCGCAAAAATGGATATTAAAAGAGAAAATAATAAATAATCCATACGGATTAGAAGATATTTTCATAGCAGATTTAAGATATAACAAGGATATAGGACTATTCTAGATTCAAATGAGAAAAAGATTTTGAGAAGAATTTAAACTTTTTGTATATCAAGGAAAATGCAAGAAAAGAAATAACAAAGCAAATTGATAGTAGATTACAAACTACTATTATGCATAAAACGCTAAAGCGTGAAGTTAGTTATGAATATTTAATACGATTAGAAGTTTATAAATTAATTAAATATTTAACTGAAGATATTCCATATGAAGGTTTTAAAATGTGGTGGTAAAATGTATGTAATATTAGTTTATGATATTAATTTAGAAGAAAAAGAAGGTAAAAAGGTTCTTAGAAATGTATTTAAAATATGTAAAAAATATTTAGTTCATATACAAAATTCTGTATTTGAAGGAGAACTTTTGGAGTCTCAAATGTTAAAATTAAAAGCAGAGTTAAATAAATATATACGTAATGATAAAGATAGTGTAATTGTTTTCGAAAGTAGAAGTCAGAAATGGCTAGACAAAGAATTTTTAGGAATGATAGAGGATGATAAAACATCTAATTTTTTGTAGCAATACTTTTATCTGTCGATGTAATATAATGTAAAAAAGTACGAAGATTGACAGTAAGTAAAAATACATATTTATCATATATAATTATGAAAAGAAAATTAAATAAAAATAAAAATTATAAAATAAAATTAAGATAGACAGATTGATACCAGAAAAATAGCATAATTACAATGAGATTCTGGTACCTGTAGTAATTTAAATATAGTAGAATGTAAATCTCACTAGCCTCTTTGTTAACGTCACTTAATTTAAGTAGTAATTTAAATATAGTAGAATGTAAATAAGGAAATTGAAGTAAAAATAATAGGTAAAGTAAGTAGTAATTTAAATATAGTAGAATGTAAATATTCCTATTGCACTTGCAGCTGATGATGAAGGTAGGTAGTAATTTAAATATAGTAGAATATA
>CAYOBB010000164.1:0-2131 GCA_964402195.1 uncultured Clostridium sp.
TTTTAAAAATTTCATCAAAATCAAATCCAAATTCAGTAGCAGGAGCAATAGCTGGATTGGTAAAGGAAACGACAAAAGCAGAAATGCAAGCAATTGGAGCTGGAGCACTAAATCAGGCAATTAAGGCAGTGGCAATAGCCAGAGGCTTTGTAGCACCATCAGGTGTAGATTTAATTTGTATACCAGCATTTGCAGAAGTACAAGTGGAAGGAGAAGATAGAACTGGTATAAAATTAATCATTGAATCAAGAAAATAATTTTAAAAGATGTATAATAGAAACGGGGCGGATCTTATAAAAATAAGATCTGCCCTATTTTTTTCAAAAAAATCTTGAAACTAAATTAAAATTAATATATGATAATAAAATAGTAGGTGAAAATAATGAAAAGTAATATATTTAAATATATTTTTATAGTGTTTTTAATAATTCTAGGAATTGTAACATATAGCTTTTATAAAAAAGATGAAAAAGAAACTGAGCAAGAAAAAAATGAACAACAGGAGCAAGAAGCTACAATAAATATTGTAAAAGAATTAAGATTATCAATAGCCGAATTTGATACAATTAATCCTGTTTTAAGTAATAATAAAAATGTACAAGAGATAAGTAAAATTATATATGAACCACTAATTTCTATCAGTGATGACTACAAAGTTGAATATTGTCTAGCCAGTGAAATATCAAAAACAAGTGCTACAAGTTATGTTGTTAAATTAAGAGAAGGAGTAAAATGGCAAGATGCTAGTGAATTTACTGCAAATGATGTAAAATTTACTGTTGATACAATAAAAGCAGATTCAGTAAATTCAATTTATAAAGAAAGTTTAAAATATGTATCAGAAGTAGAAATTGTAGATAACAATACGGTAATATTTAATTTGATACAAGAAGTACCTTTTTTTGAATATAATTTAACATTTCCTATTATGAGTAATAGTTATTATCAGGGAGAGGAATTTATTACTAGTGATAAAAATAAAAATCCAGTAGGAACAGGATTGTTTAAAATTACTTCTTCAGACGAAAATGTTATTATATTAGAGAAAAATAATAGTTATTGGAATACAGAAAGAAATTCGGTATTAGAAAAAATAAATATTAATATTTATTCAAGTATGGGAGAAGTCTATAATGCATTTAAAAATGGAAATATTGATATTATAAATACAAACATTACAAATGTAAATCAGTATATTGGAACTATAGGTTTTTCTTCAGAACAATATAAAGGAAGGGAATATGATTTTTTAGCTTTAAATAATACGAATACGTCACTGTCAAGTAGTGCAGTAAGAAAAGCTATAAATTATAGTATTGATAAAAATAATTTAATAGTAAGCTGTTATGGAAGTGAATATTATGCAAGTGAATTTCCAATAGACTATGTAACATGGTTATATGAAGGTGGAGCAGATAATTCTCAGAATATAGAAGAAGCAAAGAATATATTGCAAAATGATGGATGGACTTATAAAAACAATTCATGGCAAAAAGTAATAAATAAAAAAACAATTAGTTTAAGTTTTAGTATAACTGTAAATGGTGATAATGAATTAAATGTAGCTGTAGGAGAAAATATTAAATCACAATTAGAGACAATCGGAATAGCTGTTACATTAAAAAAGGTATCTTCTGAAAATTATTATAATTTAATAAATAGTAAAACCGGATATGATGCAATTGTAGTAAATATGAACACATCTTTTTCTCCAAATATGAATACTTTTATGGGAAATGGAAATATGTCAAATTATTCTAATGATGAAGTGAATCAAATATTATCAGATATAAACAATATTTCAGATGAAGAAACTCTGAAAGAAAAATATAAAAGGCTTATAGAATTATATAATCAAGATACACCTTTTGTAAGCTTAGCTAGAAAAAATAATGTTATAGTATATAATACAAATTTGGTAGGAGTAACTAAACCTACAGCATATAATATATATAATCATATAGAAAGATGGTATAGAAAAAATTATTAAAAAACTATTGACAAAAAATAAATTTAAGATATAATAAAACAAACCGATGTTTACCAAACAAATATTTAGGAGGAAAAAATGAAAGAAGAAAAAAGAAAAGCATTAGATGCTGCAATGAGTCAAATAGAAAAACAATTTGGA
>CAYOBB010000165.1:0-2113 GCA_964402195.1 uncultured Clostridium sp.
TGTTCTGCATCTATAAATGCTGCTTCTCCTCCTAATTTTTGTGCTTCAGCTATTACATGTAAAGCAAGTGTAGTTTTTCCAGATGATTCTGGTCCATATATTTCTACAATTCTTCCTCTTGGAAGTCCTCCAATTCCTAATGCTATATCTAATCCTAAGGCTCCAGTTGGTATTGCTTCAATTTCCATTGCTTTAAACTCACCTAATCTCATAATAGAACCTTTTCCAAATTGTTTTTCTATTTGGCTTAATGCAACATCTAATGCTTTTCTTTTTTCACTATTTTCTGCCATTATTATTTCCTCCTTAAATTTTTATAAACTTTTGTTTGTCGTAGTTATTATATACATCAAACATTTTTTTGTCAATACTATTTTGTAACATACCATTCATTTATATTATAAAACATATTATACCAATTTGCATGGATTTCTCCTACTAAATTAGTATTTTTTGCTACCTTAATTTTATTTCTCGCTATTCCTATATATGGTACATCTTCATTATATATTTCATATAATCTTTGATATTTATTTTTTAATTCTGTTTCATCTGTGATATTTTTTATAGAACTCATTATCTCACTTACTTCTGAATTGTTATAATTTGCTAAATTGCTTGTACCAAAATAAGTTGTTAGATCAGGTGCAATTGGCTGACTTATATCACATATTATCATATCATAATTCTTGTTATTTATATAGTTATTATATTCTTGATCTGAGGCATATATTATATTTACTAATATTGCTTGATCTGCTAATTGATTTTTTATATCTTCTGCTGCTTTAGTTCTTTCATAATCACTTGCTTTTACTACTAATCCAAGTTGAATAGAATTCCATTTGTAATTTATCATTTTTTGCCAAATACCATTTTTTAATTCCCATCCAGAAGATGTTAGTAAATTATTTTTTTCATCTATATTATAAAAATTGTTTTCTTGTTCATTTACTAAAAAATTTCCTTTATTTAGTAAAAAACTAGCCTCTTTATACATTTCTCCATATGAATTTGAAATAACTCTTCCTTTATCTATAGAGGCTCTTATTGCCTTTCTTATATTTACATCTGAAAGAACTCCATTACTAGTATTTAATGCTAAAAATATGAAATTTTTACCTTCTATTTCTGTTTCATCATAGCCTATTGTTCCAATATAATCTTTGTATGATGAATTTTCAGTTGTTATTAAGTTAATATTTCCCATTTTAAATGCATTATATAATTCTGCGACAGTAGAATAGAGATTTATTGTTATTTTTTCTATTATAGATGTTCCTTCATCTTCATTCCACCACTTACTGTTTTTTTCTAAAACAATTGTGTTATTTGTAACTTCTGAAATTTCAAATTGTCCTGTTGTAGGTGGTGCTGTATTTTTGTCTGTATTCCAGAAATCCGCATTATCTTCTAAATAGTACATACTGCTTAATATTGGGAAGTTCAAATAATATTCAAAATTGTTCATATTTTCAGAAAGTATAATTCTAAGTGTATAATTATCTATTATATCTACTTCTTGTATGTGTTCTACATTTTTAGAATATATAGAACTTTGGCTTTCTTTTAATCTATCAATTGTATATTTTACATCATCACTAGTAAATTTTTTTCCATCTGACCATTTTACTCCTGGTTGTAATTTAACAACATAGGTTGTGTCTGATATTTTGGCACATTCTGATGCTAACTTATATTCTAGTTTGTAGTCCTCTGTTATATCAATTAATGGTTCATATATTAATTTAGATATATCTTGAACTTTTTTATTTTGAGTAATAATAGGATTGATTGTATCAAAATTTGAAATTGCAAGAGTCATCTCTGTGCCTTTTTCTGTCTCTTTAGTAGATGTACTTGAAGAAATACTATTATTACCCTCTTCTGCATTTTGTACCTTTACTCTGTAAATAGCAAATCCCATAATAATTATTATGAATAAAATAAATAAATATCCAAAAATATTATTTTTCATGTGAACCTCATTTTTCTAAATTTAAAACTATATTAGTATTATATAATATTTTTTTCAAAAGTCAAGAATTTAACTTTTTTTATTTCATATATATTACATTTCAGTAATCACTTAAATATCAAAATATAATAATAT
>CAYOBB010000166.1:0-2102 GCA_964402195.1 uncultured Clostridium sp.
TATTTATTTTTAAGTATTTTTCAGACAAATTAATACAAAACCATTAAACAGTAACGTAAAATATGTTACTATTATATAAAAATTCGATTTATTATTTTATCAATATGTTTTACATAGATGTTATCTCTATTTTTTCTTTTTCAAATTTTTTATAATTTCATTTGATAATTCATCACTAATAACATTTTTTACCGTAATTCCTTTATCTGTTATATTAACATTTGAACTTGCTTTAGCTCTACTTTTGTAAACATTTTCTTGATTTTTACAATTAAATGTATCATATTCTGTTTTTGGATTTGGTGCTGTAAATGCTTTGCCACAATGTTTACATAGTTTTAAATATTTCTTTTCTAGTATTGCATATAATTTAAAATCTTCATCTATGTATTCTTTTAAACTTCTAATATGTATTGAAACACCATTATACTCTAAATTAGTTCTTATATGATTTGATTCTAACTTTGAAATTATAGAATGTTTTATGTTCTCACCGCTTTCTTTTTTCAATTCTTTTAGTATGTTATATAGAGTTTGTGCGTAGCTTACTATTTGGTCTGCTTGTTCATAATATTTCTCGTTTTTATAATATAATTCATTTAAATCAGATGTAATAAATTTTTCCATACTTCTTTGACAAATAAGTTTATTACTTTTATCTATTATCTCTTTTATTTCTTCTTTACCAGCCGTTGGAAAGAAAATTTTAAAATAATTTACTATATCCATTGTATTAAAGCTATCATAATATTCTTTGCCTGATACATTGTTAAATTCTTTTAATAATACCATTTTATCTAATGTATAATATCTATTTACTGGTATATCGTGAATTAGTCCTAAAAGTCCATATTCATTGACATAGTCAAGTAATAGTTTGTCAGTATCTTCTTCATTTTCTAATGATAGTTTTCCTAAATTTATAAAATCTATTAAGGGTTTATCATTTTCTTCATAATCTTCAAAACAAATTAAATCATAATTTGAATATTTAGTGTTTTCAATTTTAGGCACAACATATTTAATGCCATTTATAACTTTTAATTCATATTCTTTAAACTTCGGTAATGACTGATTATTAAAGCCATATTCTAAATTAAATTTCATCATTTTCTCCAATCTAAAAAAATATTTTCAAAAATTTTATAGTAATATATTGACAGTAATAATATATTACGTTATAATTTTGTTGTAATACATTCATGTGCAAAAAGTATTAATTGTAAAATTAAATATAATTAATACTTTCTGTATATTAATATATTACACCAATAGCATAGATTTGTCAACATATATCTACAGATAAATGTAAATATATAGGATTTTTGTATCCAAAAATAAGCAAGTAAAAAATATAAGTGAAAGGAGGTCTACCATGAATAAGAAAGCAAAAATTTTAAAACTTTATTTCGAGGAACACAAAACACAAAAAGAAATAGCAAAGGAAGTTTCGGTTACTCAACCCTATGTATCTCAAGTGGTGAAAAGTGATCCAAGATTAAAGAAGAAAAAAGAAGATTCTACTATTGATTTATAATAGATGTATCTTCATATGTATCAATAAGATTTTCAAAATTATATTTTTGTAATCTCTTTTTCATATAATTATCTTTATACATATTATTTATAATTTTTCTATACTTTTCTTGTCTTTGTTTTTCTTCTTGTTCTAAATCAAATTGTCTCCAAAATTGAATTGCTTTTTCACAATTACATCTTTCATATTCAATCATGTTTTTATCATAATTTACATATAAATAATCAAATCCAATTGGCTTTAAATTTTTATTACAGAATCCACATTTTACACCTTCATTGGTTATAACTTTATAATTTGAATTCTTTAAATCCACTTCTATTCTCATCTCCTTCTTTTTCTATTTTATTTCTAATCTTTTTCTCTTCTTTAGTGTTACGTTGCGTTACTGTAACGTTACTTTTTTCTTTTTCACTTCTCATTTTTTCACGATATTTTTGCTGTCTTATACAATTTTGTATTCTTATTTCTTCAAGTTTATCAGCACTTTGGTACTTAGACCAATTTTTGATTTTATAAAAATTATCTTCTATAATAATCATTTTTAATTCTTCAAATTTTTCCA
>CAYOBB010000167.1:0-2053 GCA_964402195.1 uncultured Clostridium sp.
GGAAGTATTTTTAATAAAGCAAGTGTACAAGAACAACTAGATAAGGCAATAAAAGAATCATTTAATAAGCAAAAAGGAGAAAAATAATGGAAGCTATATATGTTGATTTGCATATTCATACATCAGAAAACGCAGATGCATTGAATGATAATTACAATATTGATGAATTAATAAAAAAAGTAAAAGAAAAAGCAAATGGAAGACAAGCTCTAATATCATTAACTGATCATAATACTATAAACAAAGATGCATATTTAAAATTTATGGATAAGAACGAAAAGAACATAAAGATTATTTTAGGCGCAGAGTTACATATAAAAAATTATGAAACAAAACCAGCTTATCACTGTCATATTTATTTTGATATTAGTAGTATAAATGATAAAGAAATAGATAATCTGAATGGAATATTAGACGAACTTTATCCCAAAAAGTTAGTAAAAAAAATGGATAATGGTATTCCAAAAATAGATAAAATAATAAATTCGTTTGAAAATTATGATTTTATATTAATTCCACATGGAGGACAAAATCATGCAACCTTTGAAACATCAATAGCCCCTAATTCCACATGTGATGAAACGATAGAAAGAACCATATATTACAATCAAATTGAAGGCTTTTCAGCAAGAAGTAATAAGGGATAAGTATAAATTTGCAGATAAAATAAGAAAAATTATTGTCAAAAATCAAACTGAATATAGTAAAAAAATCAATAAATCAAATAAGGCTAATAGCGAAGTTATAAAACATAGGAAAAATTTGATAAATGCAGTAAATAATTATGTGGATGGTAGGAAAAATTTTAGTAAAACATTAGAAGAGTTATCGAATATAAATTTAGAAGTAGAAACTATCACAAGGGAATTTGAAGATAATAAGTTATACATAAAAAACAATTTAAAAGTTACTAAAGAAACTTTAAAAGATATAATATTTAATTATATAAAGATAAAAAAAGATAAGACATTAGATGAATTAGAACCTTGTGATTTATATTCCAAAAATTTTTTTACAAGTAAGGTAAAGAAATATGAGGAATTAAATAAATGTTTATATGAAGATATAATTGGAAAGAATAAAAAAATATATAAAATTATAGGATACGGAGAAAGAGATTTTGATAATTTAAGCCCTGGATGGAAAACAGCAGTTATACTAGATATAATGCTAAAATATGACAAAGATAATGCACCATTAATTATAGATCAACCTGAAGATAATTTAGCAAATACATACATTAATCAAGATTTAATAACAGGAATAAAATCAGCTAAAAAGAATAAACAAGTTATAATGGTATCACATAATGCAACTATTCCGATGTTAGGGGATGCTCAAAATATAATTTTGTGTAGAAATATAGACGATAAGATTATAATTAGATCTGCTAGTTTAGAAAAAATGATTGATGATAAATTAGTTATAGATTATATAGCAGAAATAACTGATGGAGGAAAAAAAGCAATAAAGAAAAGATTTAAAAAATATAATTTTAAAAAATACAGGGAGGAATAGAATGAAACTGAATTTAGAAAAAGTAAAGGGACAATATAAGTTATCGATTATTAATGATGATGGTAAAAAAGAAAAATTTGATTATATAAAATTCATAAATATATTATATGAAGGAACCGAATTAGAAGATGTGCAATATGACGAAGAAATTAAAGAAGAAGAAAAAAGCCAGATAGATAAAATGATAGAAGATATAAAAAATGTGGTTAAAGAAAAATAAATACAAAAGTGGGGGGAGTTATTAATCCCCACTTTTAACTATTATAAATTTATTCTCCAAAACATCCACCAATCAACTGCACTCCATCAACAAAGCCATTCCTATAATATTTCTCGTTCCAGTAATATAAATAATCCATAAAATTCTTATCAAGCTGATTAAGTTGTTTCTGAACATATTGCTTATTGTTATTAGGTACATTTTTTAGTATTTTCTCTGTAATTTCTTCAAAATAGATGCAATACTTTTTATCTTGAGGAGACATCTCACAAAAAGCAGTTTCCTCTCTAAATTCTAACCATTCTTTTAATATAT
>CAYOBB010000168.1:0-2041 GCA_964402195.1 uncultured Clostridium sp.
GAAACAGGAATAGAAAGACAAAGAATAAAATTTATTATAGACATTGCTATTATAAATAATTTTGGATTTTAAGGAGTGTACCTATAATGGAAGAATTAAATGAAAAGTTAAATAAATATTTTGCAGGTAAAGTAGTAAGAAAAGACCTTACCAAGAAAATAAAAGAGGGAGCAAATGTTCCTGTATATGTTCTTGAATATCTTTTAGGTATGTATTGTGCAACTAGTGATGAACAAGCAATCAATGATGGAGTAAGTACTGTAAAAAGAATATTAGCAGATAACTTTGTTAGACCTGATGAGGCAGAAAAAATAAAATCCAAAATTAAAGAGCAAGGAATATATACAATAATTGATAAAGTAACTGTTAGATTAAATGAAAAACAAGATATTTATCAAGCTGAATTTTCTAATTTAGGAATAAAAGATGCATACATATCTGAAGATATAGTAAAGAAATATGAAAAGTTGCTTGTTGGTGGTATATGGTGTATTGTAAAAGTAAGTTATACATTTGATGATGTAGAAAAGCATAAAATGCCATTTACTGCATCAAGTTTAGATCCAATACAATTACCTAATATGGATTTAGAAGGATTATTTGAAGGAAGAAAGAACTTTACTAAAGAAGAATGGATGGATATTTTAATTCGTTCTATGGGAATTGAACCATCAAAATTAACAGATATTCAAAAATGGCACTTTATAGAAAGAGCAGTACCTTTAGTTGAAAACAACTATAATCTATGTGAATTAGGTCCTAGAGGAACAGGAAAATCACATATTTATAAAGAAATATCTCCAAATAGCATTTTAGTATCAGGTGGACAAACTACAGTTGCAAACTTATTCTATAATATGAGTCAAAAGAAAATAGGACTTGTTG
This sequence comes from uncultured Clostridium sp., assembly GCA_964402195.1. Classification (GTDB taxonomy): domain Bacteria; phylum Bacillota; class Clostridia; order TANB77; family CAG-508; genus UMGS1994. The sequence goes on from CAYOBB010000168.1 coordinate 886, forward strand.
GAATGTGGGATTGTGTTGCATTTGATGAAGTTGCAGGAATAACATTCAAAGACAAAGATGGTATTCAAATAATGAAAGATTATATGGCATCAGGCTCTTTTGCTAGAGGAAAAGAAGAAAAGAATGCAAATGCATCTATGGTATTTGTAGGCAATATAAATCAAAGTGTTGAAGTATTATTAAAAACATCACATTTATTTGAGCCATTCCCACCAGAAATGGCAAACGATTCTGCTTTCTTTGATAGAATGCACTTCTATTTACCAGGATGGGAAATACCTAAAATGCGACCTGAACTAATCACTGATGAATATGGTTTTATAACTGATTATTTATCAGAGTTCTTTAGAGAGATGAGAAAAAGAACATACTCTGATGCGTTAGATAAGTATTTCAGATTAGGTAATAACTTAAATCAAAGAGATGTTATTGCAGTTAGAAAGACAGTATCAGGTTTAGTTAAGTTAATATATCCTAATGGGGAATATACAAAAGATGAACTAAAAGAAATATTAGAATATGCTTTAGTAGGAAGAAGAAGAGTGAAAGAACAATTAAAGAAAATTGGTGGTATGGAATTTTATGATGTTCATTTTTCTTATATAGATAATGATACTTTTGAAGAAAATTTTATATCAGTTCCTGAAAGTGGTGGAGGAAAACTAATACCAGAGGGAATGTTAAAAGCAGGACATACATATTTTATAGGTCGTGGCAATTCAGGAATGATAGGAGTATATAAAATAGAAGTTGAGTCACCAAGTGGACATGGAAAATTTAATATATCAGGGATTGGAAATGATAGAGAAACTAAAGAGGCATTAAATACAGCATTTAATTACTTTAAGGCAAATAGAAGAAATATAAGTGCAAGTATACAAGTAGATGGTGTTGATTACCTATTACATATTGAAGATTTACAAGGAGTTGGAGCATCAAAGGATGTATCATTAGCTTCATTTGTAGCAATGTGTAGCAGTAGCTTAAAGAAACCAATACAAGGCGGTTTAGTTATTTTAGGTAGTATGAGTATAGGTGGAACTATTGGAAAAGTAGAAGAACTTGCTAATACATTACAAGTATGTTTTGATGCAGGTGCTAAAAAGATTTTACTCCCAATGTCATCTGCAAGTGATATTTCATCAGTTCCTAGCGA
>CAYOBB010000169.1:0-2040 GCA_964402195.1 uncultured Clostridium sp.
AAAATCACGCATTTTTTTATTCATATCAAATTCTCCCAATCGCCTTATATATAAGTGATTGGGAGATTATACTTTTCAAAAAGTGTTTAAGTTGAGATTATACTAAATTTCGTTTAATCTTACAATAAGTATTAATGTATAATGAATTTCTAGTTATATTGTTTCAAATAGAATTTACTTTTTCACTTCACCTTTTTAAAAATAGAAAATAGCTATATATTGCAATATTTATAAAATTATGGTATTATTAGAGCATATTAAAAAATAAGGAGCAATTAAATGAAAAAAGTAGAAATACAAAAAATTGTAGATGAATTACAAATGAGATTTATGGATACAACAGTATATTATAATAAAATAACGGGTGAAATATTAAATGTTCAAGATGATGACTTTAGAATAGTAGAAGATGATGATTTCGAAAATAATATCCAAAATTATCCAGAGTGGCAAAGAGAACATTTAAAAAAGGTATATAACTTAATGTATAATGATATAGACAACTATATTTCATTACCTAGCAATTTTGAAATAAAAGATAGTGATATTATGGAAGAGTTTATTGAGAAAGTTTCTAATTTTAATAAGAAGAGACAACTTGAAAATTGTATGTGGCAAAAGGGTATGTATCGAAAATTTAAAGATAAGTTAATAGAAATAGGATTAGAAAACGATTACTATAAGTTTTATGATGAGAAATTAAAAGAAATAGCTATAGAGTGGTGCAATGATAATAATTTAGAATATGAAGAATAGGAGAAATATATGAAATTAAAAGATAAAGAATTATGGTTAGAACTATATGAAGTAGCTGAGAAAATACAAAAACTAGAACCATGGAAATATTTATGGGATATGGATTTATTAGTATATTTATGCCAATCAATGAATGAAATTTTTTATTGTAGTGTAATGGGACGAGGAGGAATGCATAAAGCAATAGCGATATACAGAGGAGAACAAATTCATGGATTTTTAGAATTAGCAAGAAATAAAATTCCAGAATATATGTTACTAAATTACCAAGAATGTATAATGTGTAATTTTATAGAAAGGCAAGAAACATTACCTAAAAACAGAGAAATAATAAAGGAATTAGGATTAAGTTTTAGAGGAACATGGATATCTTTTGAAAGTTTTGAAAAAGGATATGAACCTAGTCCAATAAATATAAAACAAGTAAAAATAATGTTAGAGGCACTAAAAAATTTTTATATGATGTTTAGAGCAATTATAGAGCAAGGTATCAAAGTAGACTTTGAAAATGGTGAAATTTTAGCAAGACATTATGATAAAGGAAAGAAATTATTTTTAAGCTATCCAGCTCCACTAATGTTACCAGAAAAGCATTTTAATACTATAAAAACAGAAGCAGGATTTGAAAAGGATATAATGAAATTACCACAAACAGAAATGGAACTTGAATATGAGTTTTTAAATTATATACCAATTAGAATAAGAGAACATAAAGAGCAAGATGGAAGATATTATTATCCATTAGCTAGAATGATTGCTGAAAGAAAATCAGGGGTTATTATATCCCATGATTTAATAGACAAAAATAGGTATGAAAGTAAAAGTGATTATGTATTAGAAGCAACAGAATTATTGATAAATTATTTCTATAAAATGGGAAGACCCAAGAATATATATGTAAGAGATGAAGAAACAAAAATGTATTTAAAAGATATTTTAGATAAGGCAAAAATAAAAATAATAGTAAAGCCAAAGTTAAAAGCAATTGATGAATTTTATCGTTCTTTAAGTAGAATGGGAATGTAATATTTTTAAGTAAAAATATTACAAAAAGTATATACTATTTCGAACTAAAAATGTAAAAAAATTAAAAGAAGTTGTTATAGTTTTTTTAAAAATATAGCAACTTTTTTTATTAAAAATTTAAAAAAAGTAATAAAAAAATAGTCCCTCGGAGAGCAAAAAGGTTTTAGGAGTTTTCCTCCTAAACAGCTATTTGAGGTGTCAAAACACCATGCTCTTGGTATTTTCTTATGACACCTTTGATAATTTATTCAAATCATT
>CAYOBB010000170.1:0-2037 GCA_964402195.1 uncultured Clostridium sp.
GATGTAAAAGATTATAAAGAAAATTTAGAAAAGCAATTGCCTGAATTAAAAGGAATGCGAGAGGATTTACGGAGAAAATATCATGGAACTATTAATGAAGGAGATAAAGTAACAATTAAAAAGGAAATAAATGAACTTACTGAAAAAATTGATACTATACGAGCTCATTAAAATGCTTGTAATAGGATAATTAACAAATATTCTGTAATTAGAGAAAAATACAAAAAAGAAATTGAGAATAAAGAAACAGCCCAGGAAGTGATTAGAAATAATAGAAGTAAATCTTTAAAAATTAGGTGAAAATATGTAGAAATGATTTAATCTTAAAGGATGTCCTTTAAGATTAAATCATACCATTTTATTTAAATCTCTTTAAAAATTTAAAAATTTCTTCTGCTAAAATATCTTCTTTTCCACTATACGAATGATTCGCACCATCAATATAGTTTATATCTAAATCTTCATTATTCAATTTTCTTTTTAATGATTTTACCAAATCATTTATCTCTTGCTTAATTAATTCTTTATTATTTCCCCATCTCATAAATAATGGAACACTTATATTATTTAACTGTTCAAAATCATAATTAATGTCATTAAATCTTGCAAAGTCAAAACTTTCATAATATTTAACATATCTCAAATAAGTTTTTACTGAAAAAGGATGTATAGAGCTATTAAGTGGCATTAATTCATCTAATTTATTATCTTTCTCTTTGTTATTTGCCAGTTCGATAAATTCTTTTGGCGTAAATGTATTCAACATATCTGGTATATCAACTAAAGATAATAATATAATGGCTCTTATATGCTGCAAATATTTGCTTTTTTCTTCTAGCATTTTATTATATGCATATATAATTTTTGTAGAGCCTAAACTGTGTCCCTGTAGATATAAATTTTTATATCCTAAACTAATTGCAAATTTTATTGCTCCAACTATATCATAATAACTATCTTCAACATCTTCATAAGCGGTTCCCTGTAATATTTTTTCTCCATTTTCTTTTTTACAATATTTAATAATTTCGCTACCCCTATTATTAAAACACATTGTATCAATATCTAATTCTGCTACTTTATTTGCTATTCTTTTTTCTCTGCTTTTGAAACAATTACTTGTCATTCCGTGTATTTGAATTAGAATACTATCTGTATTTCTTTCACATTTATTTAAAATTCCATCTAGTATAATTCCATCTGTAGCATTAAATTTAATTATTTCTGTTATCACAAAACTACCTCCAATATCAACTAAACTGTTTCTTTTTTAATCCAATCCAAAATCTCTTTTTTATCACATAACGTTGTAACAGCTACATATTTATCCATATTTTAAACTCACTTTCTTTTATATTTAATTTATATTTTTTTGATTTTTCATTGCTATAAATGTTGATATTATAGAAACTACATTAGATACAATTCCTGCAATAGAAAATACAAAAATATTATATGCTAACCATAGAAAATAGCAATAAAATGCAACTTTCTTAACTTTTAGTTCATCACCATTCCATACAAAATACAAATAAATCATTGCTGCTAAAATTGGTAAAATAGAATATATATTTTTATATGTTATTATTCCTGCGAGCAAATAAATAATAAATAAAATAGCAAGAACAATATTATTATCTATTTTTTTATTCTTTTCTTTAGCAATTATAATTTCATTTCTTACTAGTGCAATAACCTTTGTAATACACCCACTGTATGCATCTAAGAAAAAATAATGTAATATATCTAATACATTAGCTATCATCATAGTTTGAAAAATTTTTTGTTTTTTCTTTCTATGATATGCAATTAATGATATTACAAAGGATATTGTTCCTATTATTTGTGATATTAAAAAACTTAACGTCATATTATTTCCTTCTTCGTGAAATTGATCCAGAGTAAACAATAAGAGGTTTGGTAGTCCTCACATAAAAAGCAATAGACTTCATTTGCCTTGCTTAAACTACCACCACCGTTTCATTAGCGGTGGTTCTCATTTTTTATATTAAATCAATTCTTATTTTCCCATCTTTT
>CAYOBB010000171.1:0-2035 GCA_964402195.1 uncultured Clostridium sp.
GATAATATTTTTTCTTCCGTGATCACCATCTTCACGTTTACTATGCCTGATTTATTAAATCTATTAAATAAAAATGACATTGTAAACATTACCTCCTTCGTATTTCTTATACTATTTTTATTATACTTACTTTCCCTAGAAACTGCAATTACTTTTACATGTTATTTATGTTACATTTGTGTTACATTTTGTTATCTTTTTTCCTTTTTTGTAATATTTTAGTCATTTCTTCATGTCTTTTTACTTTTTGCGTAGTAGTTTTTATCATTTCTTCTTCTGTTACAGTTAATTCTCTTACATATTTATATGGTGGCATTGTCTTATTTATTTTTTTTATTTCTTGCCATATATAATTATATATTTTTTCCTCTTCATCTGTATGTAAAATTTCTTTTATAATTTCTTTATCATACACAACTTTAGCACATATAGTTAAATCATTTACATCTTTTTTGGAAGGAAGTCCATAAACCATATTTTCCTTTATGCCTTCTATTCTTCCAATTAGACTTTCTATTTCTTCTGGATAAATATTTTTACCATTTTTTAATACTATAACATCCTTTTTTCTTCCTGTTATATATAGATATCCCTCTTCATCAAAATATCCTAAATCACCTGTATAAAACCATCCCTCTTTAAGAGCACTTGCTGTAGCTTCCTTATTTCCGTAGTATTCTAGCATCACTGATTCACCTTTAGCCACAATTTCTCCTATTCCATCTTCATTAGGATTTTCGATTTTTACTTCAACACTTGGAAAAACTTTTCCAACAGAACCTACTTTCATATATTTATCATTTCCAGCAGATATAACTGGAGATGTTTCTGTTAATCCATAGCCTTGTATAGTTCTAAATCCTAAATCATTAAATCCTTTTTCTACTTCTTTATCTAAAGCAGCTGCTCCATTTACAAATAATCTTACTTTTCCTCCTAGAATATCATGAATTTCCTTAAATATTCTTTTTCTTAAATCAATATGAAATTTTAATAAAAAGTTACTTATCTTTATTCCCTTTTGTACTTTAGTCATTTTTCCTTTTTTCTCGATTCCTCTCATAACTTTTTTATACATATTTTCAAACAAAATAGGAACTGAAATCATTGCCGTAACTTTATATTCTTTAATATTTTCTGCAATATGTCTTATTCCTTCACAATACACTATGCATGCACCTTTATATATAGGATATAAAAATCCTACTGTTGATTCAAAAGTATGATGTAGTGGTAAAAATGATAAAAATACATCTCTTTCGTGAATTTCTATTACAGAACATATATCCATTAAATTTGTACATATATTTTTATGTGATAGTGCAACTGCTTTTGATGCGGATGTAGTTCCAGATGTGAATAACATTATTGACATCTTTCCATTATCTATTTTGCTTTCAATAAATCTTTTATCTCCATCTTGTAATAATTCTTTTCCTTTTTCTATTAATTCCTTGAAAGATAAAATTTCATTTTCATTTTTATCTAAATCCATCGATATAAATACATTTAATTTTAATTTTTTTTCTTCTCTTATTCTTTTCATTATATCATCATATTTAGCTGTATATATTATTGCTTCTACTTCAGATCGTTCTATTAAACTTCTTATTTCTTTTTCTGGTAATGATTTATCTAAAGGTACTACTAAACCTGTACCACATACTACAGATAAATATGATACAGCCCATTCATATCTATTTTCGCCAATTATAGCTATTCTTTTATCCTTTAAACCTAAATTAATAAGTTCTGTCCCTAACGCGTTTACTTCTAAAGCAAATTCTTTATATGTTATTTCTCTGAATATATCTGGTTCTTCTGTTTTAAATTTAAAAGCTGGTCTATCAGAAAATTTCTTTTCTGATTTTTTCAGCATATCCTTTATATCTGTAATTTCTGTATAATTATGTATTCTCTCGTTCATTTGCTATTCTCCTCTATTTTCTTAATCCATCTATAAATACTTCGAATTCTTTGCACATCTTTTTTATATCTAATTCTTGATTTGTTTTTATTTTATATATAAAGCTTG
>CAYOBB010000172.1:0-2026 GCA_964402195.1 uncultured Clostridium sp.
ATTTTTCTTATATACTTTTCTTGTATACCTTTCTTGTATACTATAAAGTATACAAGAAATTTATTTGTTTATAATCCATTCTCCTTTTTTTGTTGCTCCTTGTCTACTTATTATATTTTTATTTTTTAAAATTGTTATATTTTTTCGTATTGTTGGCATCGCCAATCCAATTACTTCTGCCATTTCCTTTTGTGTTATACTAGAATTTTCTTTTATCAACCCTAGTATTCTAGTTTGTGTCTTACTTAATTTTTCTTGCTTACTATTAATTTTATTTTGTGCTAAATCATAAGTTCCATAATTTTCATCATAGTATGATGGTCTTAAAAATGTTACTTCAAAAAAATCATCATATTTAAACTCTGGCTCTTTTAAACCTGCATTTTTCATAAGTTCTTTCATTCTTCCTATTCCAGTTCCAGCCTTTTCTATATAATGTGTTCTCCTTAATAAATCTGCTATAATAGGATTTCTTGCAATACTTCTTTTACCAAAATTCTCAGCAGTTATACCTTTTGGCACTCCTCCAGGACTTACAATAGAAACTCTATCATCATATATTTCAATCATTACTCTTGCACCTTCTTCAAGATACAATCTGTGACATATTCCGATTGATAATTGCCTCTTTCAAAACTTCCTCTGGTATTTCTAATACCTCTTTTCTTGTAGCATTTCCTTGTTCTCTCATAACATCACTATTTATTAAATAAGTTAAATTTATATGTTTTTTAGCAAATGCTAATGAATCTTCAATATTAGTTATAATATCTTTTTCACAGTCTTGTGTATCTAAAATATATACTCTATTTGTTCCTTTAAATGAAATACATGTTATATAATCTTGTATTAAAAATTTCTTTGGATTTTTAGCAAAGAATAATATTCCTGCATTTGTAAACATATGTCCATTACCAACTTTTTCCAAGCAATTTAAATTTATTAATAATTCTTCTCTTTCTAATGTTTCACTAATATTAGATAACTTTAAAAATTTATTATATGCTTCTTCATCAAAATCTTCTGGATATTTTGCTTTTTTGTTTATCATTCTATCAAATTGTATTTTTCCTCCATCTTCAAGATATTCCCTAATTTCATTCCTATTCATTTTTTGGCACATAGCACCTGCTCTTAAGTAATATCCTTCACTCGATGAATATGGTTTATCTTCTCCTTCTGGTACATTCACAATAATAACATTATCAACAATTTCCACTTTTACGTTTATTCTTGGCTCAATTTGACTTATTTGATTTTGTATATTAGCTCTTTGATTATTTGATGTATCAGTTCCTACAATATTGCCGTTATCATCTACCCCTATCAATATTTTTCCACCCATACTATTAGCAAAAGCCACAACTTCAACTGCAAATTTTTTACCTAAACTTTCTTTAAATTCTAGTGTGTAACCTTCTCCTTCTTTCATTAATGTTTTTAATTCTTGCTTAGTCATTTTTACCGCCTTTCTTCACATATCTTACAAATAGAATATCCATCTTTTATTAAAATCTTTTCTTTTGTTGCTATTTCTTTAATATACTTTATAATCTTTCTTTGTAAAAAAAGTTTTTCATTTACAAATTCTGTATCATATGAATAATCTAACATACAATCATAAAATCACTAATCTCATTGTTTTTTTCATTAGTTTTTGTATTGTTAAGTTCGTTGTTAATTAATCTATCCATGTTTCTCCTAAAAGTGTTATTTTTTTATACTAAATACTATATCACATTTCTTTGTATTTTTCCATAATTTTACATAATTTTTTATATTTTATATATACTATATACTCTAATTAGATATTTTCCCCTCTATATATCAAATCAAAAAAAGATGAATTTGTATATATTTTTAACAAATCATCTTTTAAATATGTGAAAATTTTATAATTTCTAAATTGTTGCTAGGAGGAAAACCTTGTTATTACTAGATTTTAAAAATTCGTCATAAGAGAATATTACTGTGATTTTTGTTTTACTAGATTTATACTATATTATATTTTTTCATTAGTCCTTTA
>CAYOBB010000173.1:0-1968 GCA_964402195.1 uncultured Clostridium sp.
TGTTAAAAACCCAGATATGAAAATATCAGATTTATTAAAATCAAAAAATGCTGAAGTAGTTGAATTTGCAAGAATTGAAAAAGGTGAAGGAATTGAAAAGAAAGAAGAAAACTTCGCAGAAGAAGTTATGAAGCAAATAAAATAATAAAAAATAACATTTTACTCTAATAATAATCATATAATTAATTATAAGATTATTATTGGAGGTTTTTTTAAAAAAATATGTTTTTAGTAATAAATAAAGATAAAGTTTATGCTTATATTGTTTCAATATTAACAATAGTAACTCTGTTTTTCATGTCTAGTGTTTTAAATTCTGATTTAATAGTTACAGATGAAACATCAACTAATATAGAACAAAATATAGAGAGTAATTCAGTTAGCAATAAGGTAATAGTGCAAAATAAATTAAATTAATAGGTATAAATTACCAAATATATGGATATAATAAATATAGAAATCGATTTTGTAAAAAATATTAATTTTTTTAGAAGGGGATAAAAATGCCTTTTATTGGAGTAATTGCGAAAGAGAATGATAGTAACTTTATAAAAAATGGAATTTTAAAAAATTCTATATCAAATAAATTCGAAATAATCAATATTAACAAAAAAAGTATAGAAAATGTAAAAAATATAAAATTTGATGTCTTAGTAGTAAATGAAAATATAGAAACATTATTAAAAAATTCAAAATATTTAGAAGACATTATAAACAAATCATGTTATATTATTATTAATTCTGATATAAAAAATAATTTATCATTGTTTAAAAATAATGATGTAAATATTATTACATACGGATTTAATAAAAAAGCAACTATAACTATTTCTAGTATAAAAGATGAAGATACACTATTATGTATCCAAAGAAATATACAAAGAAGGGATGGAAAAATTATAGAAGAACAAGAAATTAATATCCAAATTGAAAAGAATAATGTGAAAAAGTTATATAATGTATTAGTAATTTTCGCAATTTTACAGATTTATGGGGAATTTTTGAAAAAAATTTAGAAAAAATTAACTTTTTATGTAGACAAAACCAAAAAAGTGTTGTATAATAAGGAAAGTGAGATTTGAGACAGAAAAAGTGAAAGGCACTTTAGATAAATCAAAAAATAGGGAGGAATAAAAATTGGATACAAATTATTTAGAAAACAACTACTTAACATTAGTAGGAAAGGTAACATCTGAAAAACAATTCAGTCACGAAATTTATGGAGAAAGATTTTATACATTTGATCTTTCAACACCACGTTTAAGTGGAAATGCAGATGTAATTCCGGTTACAGTATCAGAAAGACTAATCAATGATGAAATGATGACAATAGGAAGCAAATTATTAGTAAAAGGACAATTTAGATCATACAATAGTTATGAAAATGAAAAAAATAGACTAATACTTACTGTATTTGCAAAAGACATTGAAAAACTAGAAGAACAGGCACCAGAAGTAGATGAAGAAGGAAACGAAATTCCTGTTAATGAATTTGCAAAAAAAGATACTATTACAAATGAAGTAGTATTAATTGGTTATATCTGCAAAAAACCTGTTTATAGACAAACTCCATTTGGAAGAGAAATAGCAGATATATTATTAGCAGTAAACAGAGCTTATAATAAATCAGACTATATTCCATCAATAGCATGGGGAAGAAATGCAAGGTTCTGCCAAAACCTAGAAGTTGGAACAGAAGTAAAAATAGTAGGTAGAATCCAATCAAGAAATTATGAAAAGAAATATGAAGATGGAACAATTGTTAAAAAAGTAGCTTATGAGGTTTCTATTGGAAGCTTAGAAGTTGTAAAAGAATCAGAAAATGTAGAGGCAGAAGAAGTGCAAGATAATATGGAAGAAGCTATGTAACCACTTTTGCTACAAAATGCAAAATAGCTCTTGACAACCCCTGCAATGATAGAGTATAATATAAAGGTATATCGGGTAAAGAGGTAATAGAAATAGCCT
>CAYOBB010000174.1:0-1948 GCA_964402195.1 uncultured Clostridium sp.
ATGTTAAAGAAAATGGAGATATAAAAATAGTATTTAAATTTGAAGATGAATTTAAAAGATTGTTAGAGTATATAGAAAATAATAAAATAACGTTAGAAAAACATGTGGCAAACTTATAACCTTTGTGTTGTTATTGCGCAAGCAAAAACGTTATCGGGTACCCACACGCAATCTTTGATTGCGATGTAGGGTGATGTTGTTATAATGACTCAAGGAGGAGGTGTGGCAGCACCTGTAGCTGGTCAAATATTCTCGGAGATTTTGCCATATTTAGAGGCAAATAAAACAGAAGAAGAAAAGAAAGAAATAAAAATGCCTAATGTAAATAATGTAACATTAGGAGAAGCGGAGAAGATATTAGAAGAATTAGGAATAAATGTTAAGGTGAATTGTGAATCTGGAGAATATACTAAAAATAGTATAGTGACGAGACAAATTCCAGATGAGGATATTTCAGTGACGGAAGGAAGTAATATAATCCTATATGTAGAATAATTACAAATACAATGTCACAATTCACAGTTTATTGACGCAAAGTAGTGTAAGAACATATTATTAACTTTCGAGAACGAGCTATGAATTAATTGGTGTTAGAAAAAAATAAAATATAACTATGTACAAAAAATAATTTTAAGTATATAATTAAAAAAATTGTGATAGTATTAATATAGTACACAATATGTATTTAAAGGGAGATAAACCTTTGAAAAAATTTATGATAGGAGAGAAAAAGCGTGGAGTTAAAAAAAATTTTAAGTGGAATTGATAATTTAAAGGCAAAGGGAAATCTAGAAATCGAAATAGAGAGTGTAGAATGTGATTCTAGAAAAGTAAAATTAGGTTCTTTATTTATAGCCATAAAAGGTTATGATTCTGATGGTCATGAATATATAGAAGAAGCTATAAAAAATGGTGCAAAAGCTATAATGATAGAAGAAATAAAAAAGATAAAAGATATAAGTTTTCCAGAAGATATAACAGTTATTATATCAGATAACACAAGACACGCTCTAGCAATTTCAGCTTGTAATTTTTATAATAATCCTTCAAGAAAATTTAAATTAATTGGTGTTACAGGAACAAAAGGAAAGACTACAACAACATATATGATAAAGACTTTATTAGAAGCACAAGGAAAAAAAGTAGGGCTAATTGGGACAATAGAAAATTATATTGGTGAAACAAGTTTAGGTCAAAGTGATAGAACTACACCTGAAAGTCTAGACCTTCAAAAAATATTTGCTAAAATGGTAGAGAAACAAGTTGAATATGTAGTAATGGAAGTTTCTTCGCAGAGCTTAAAACTAAATAGAGTAGATGGTTCAGATTTTGATATAGGAGTGTTTACTAATTTTTCAAAAGAGCATATTAGTGAAAAAGAACACCCAGATATGGAAGACTACTTTAATTCAAAATTAAAATTATTTGATATGTGCAAATTAGGATTTATAAACATTGATGACTATAGAGCAGGAAAAGTTAAAAAATCAGCTAAATGTGAAATTAAGACATATGGAATTAATAATCAATGTGACTTGTTAGCTAAAGATATTACAATAACAAATGTTAGTGTAGATTTTAAAGCTAAGATTTCAGATAGAAATGAAAGAATAAAAGTAGATATACCAGGAAGATTTAGTGTATATAATTCATTAGCTGCAATATCTGTTGCACTCTATTATGGGGTTTCACCAGAAATAATAAAAACAGCATTAGAAAATATAAAAGTGCCTGGAAGAAGCGAATTAGTACCAAATAAAAAAGAGATAAATATAATGATAGATTATGCTCATTCACCTGAAAGCTTGGAGAATATTTTAGCTGCAGTAAAAACATATACAAGAGGAAGAGTATTATTAGTGTTTGGATGTGGAGGAGATAGAGACAAAACAAAAAGACCAATAATGGGAGAAATTGCTGGAAGATTAGCAACTTATACAATTATAAC
>CAYOBB010000175.1:0-1922 GCA_964402195.1 uncultured Clostridium sp.
ATAAATATTTAACAACACCTACAAACCCATATTGGCAAGATAAATTACATTTAGATGACACATGGAAGAGAATCAAAAATATTCCAAATGAAGAATTATGGAATGCTCACTTAAATAGAAAAGAAAAATTAATAGAAATAGTCAAAGAAAATACTAAAGCAAGACTTAGAAGAGCTGGAGTTAGTTATGAAGAAATTAGAGATATAGTAACTTCAATTTCTTCAAATGATTTAATCATAGGATTTGCAAGAAGATTTGCAACATACAAAAGAGCCACATTAATTTTTAATGATTTAGAAAGAATTACGGAAATATTAAATAATCAAGAAAGACCGGTAAGATTAATATTTGCTGGAAAAGCTCATCCAGCAGATAAAGAAGGTCAAGATTTAATAAAATATATACACGAAGTATCTATGAAACCACAATTTAGAGGAAAAGTATTTTTATTAGAAAACTATAATATAGCTATGTCAAGATATTTAATAAGTGGTGTAGATGTTTGGCTAAACAATCCTCGTAGACCAATGGAAGCATCAGGAACATCAGGACAAAAAGCATCTGTAAATGGTGTTATAAACTTTAGTGTATTAGATGGTTGGTGGGCAGAGGGATATGACCAAACCAACGGATGGGCAATAGGAACAAATGAAGAATATACATCTTATAGTGAACAAGATCAAGCTGATAGTGAAAGCATTTACAGAACTCTAGAAAACAGAATAATACCAATATTTTTCAATAGACCAGAAGCAAATAAGCCATCAAAAGAGTGGATGGAAATCATGAAGCAATCTATTATAACAACAGGTGGAAAATATAGTACAGCAAGAATGATTGTAGATTATACAGATAAATTATATATACCACTTATAAATTTATATAATAATTATTATTCAGAAATAGAAAAGGCTATAGAATATAGTTCTTGGAAAAGGCGTGTAATAAGCAATTGGGAAAATATTTCAATAGAGCAAATAGAAAATCCTACTAACGTAAAAATAGATGCAGGAGAAACCGTTGAAGTAGGTTGTAAGGTAACACTTCCAAGTTTAGATAAAAAAGATGTAAGAGTAGAAGTATATTGTGGTAAAATATCAGACAGTGGTAGAGTAGAAGATATAAAAGTAATTCCAATGAAATTAATAGCAGAAGAAAAAGAATACAAAAGATATACATATAAAGCAAAAGTATCATTATCATCAGGAGGAAGCTATGGATATACTTTTAGGGTAATGCCTACAAATGAAATGTTACTAGATAGCGAGAATTTAAATTTAGTAAAATGGTTAACAAAATAGTTTTTTGAAAGAGACCGTTTCTTTTTCTGAAAAAATGAAGGAGATTTGATTAATGCAAAAAGTAATTATTTATACAGATGGAGCATGTTCAGGCAATCCAGGACCAGGAGGTTGGGCAGCAGTACTTATTTCAGGGAAAAATAAAAAAGAAATTTCAGGAGGAAATAAGAATACTACTAACAATATAATGGAAATGACAGCTATTCTGGAAGGACTTAAAGCACTTAAGTTTGGGTGTGATGTAGAAATTTATAGTGATAGCGCATATTGTGTAAATGCATTTAATCAAGGTTGGATTTATAATTGGATGAAAAAAGGATGGAAAACAGCCTCTGGCGAAGAAGTAAAAAATAAAGAAATATGGCAAGAGATATATAATTTAGCAAAAAAACACAATGTGAAATTCTATAAAGTTAAAGGACATAGTGATGTAGAGTTAAACAACAGATGTGATGAGCTTGCAAGAAATGCTATACCTAATTAATATATAAAAGATAAAATACATTCCACACAAAGATGGAGCATGATTAAAATATTAGATCATTTTAATTATGCCCCATTTATTGTTTTTTATATTCTTAGGAAAGTCATCCACGAAAGTGGTGAGTTTCCTAAGAAGAT
>CAYOBB010000176.1:0-1909 GCA_964402195.1 uncultured Clostridium sp.
TAAGTACATCAAATTTTTCTTCCATGATTTTCCTCCTTAAATTTTTCTTGGTTGCTTTTTCAAGCAAGAAATTATATTATAAAATTTTCCAATATCCTGATTTGTTTGAGCCAATCCTTTCTATTCTTTTTTTATTCTTCAAAGATGATATTACTCTTTGGACTGTTCTATATGGTATTTTTGTTTTTTCAGAAATTTCTTTTTGTGATAAATTAGGTACATCTGCAATTATTTTTAGTATTATTTGTTCATTTTCAGTAATGTTTTTTACGTCATTTATCTCGCCATTTATTGTGCCATTTTTTGGCGTGATATTTTCATATTCAAATGGATTTTCTTTATATTTAAATGAAACTCTTAAATAATTATCTAAAAATATAAAACAATCTTCATTATAACTTTCTAAAATTCTTAATATTCCAGAACCCACATTTTCCATTAAATCTAAATCTTGGAAAACTTTTATTAATTCTCTATTTCTTCTATAAACAACTCCATTTAAGAAGTCCTGTTTACTTAATTCTGTTGGTAAACCACCAGCAGAAGTTATTTCAATTCTGTCAGAGTAAATTTCTATAATTGGAGAACCACCATAAGAATAGTCGTTATGGCATATAGCATTTATTACAGCTTCTTTTATTGAATCTGTATCAAACATTTCTTCATGCTTTCTTCCATAATATTCTATTTTAGTAAAAGTTCTGTTTTCAGTGTCTAGTTTATCTAGTATTTTATATGTAGCAGTAATTAAACAACGATTTCCATAATCTTCATTTTCTACAATTTCCTTTTTAGTAGTTCCTGCATATTTAACAACTGGAATAGGCACATTATTTTCATCTGCAAGTAGGAAAGCTATATAATTCAATTCTCCTTCGCTAGTTAGTAAATCCAAATTTTGTAAAAAATTTTCTCCTATATTTATATGTTGTTCTTCATAATAAATTTTTAATTGCTTAAATGTTAAGTTTTGCTTAGGAGCTTTTATTTCTTTTAAACTTGGCTTAAATCTTTTAGAAATTAAATTTTCTATCATTTTTTCAGTCATGCTTTCTCTTGAACTTCCAATTCGAATATGACATCCATCAGGATTCATTCCTTTTCTACGAACATAATAAGGTTTTTCTTTACCGCTTAAAATAGAAATTTTAATAACTTTTTTTCCTTCAATTTCTTCAACTTCAATATTAAATAAACCTATTGTAGAAGGACTTATATTATTTTTTATTCTATCTTTAATTTTTAGTTGTGTTTCATCTAAATTGTTTACACCAACTACTTTACCAGAATTTTTAATTCCAATATAAATAGTTCCTCCTTCTATGGAATTAAGAAAAGATTCAACTTCTATTTCTAATCCATATTTGTCTTTATCTTCATTTAAACTTTCTTTATATTCAATAAGATTTGATTCTTCATTTTGCATAACTTAGTCCTCCTTACTTTTATTTCTAAATTTTAACTTTTGTGGATCATATTCTTCTATATAATAATTTATATAATACAATGTAGCTTGTGGATTAATTTTCATATAATAACTACATATTCTTCTAAATAGTAATAAAGCTTCTTCGTCTTCTAAAAATTCTAGTATTTCATCTATTGCTCTTCCGATTCTATTATCATCTTTAATGTTATTTTTTATTATAAAATTTATTTCACTTTCTGCTAATCTATATTTTTGTTCTTGAAGTACTGCAAGTTCTCTAAATAATTCTAAAGTTTTTTCATCTAGCATTTAAAAGACCTCCTTCATTATTATATATCTTACTTGAATTTTGCCACCGCTGGTGGCAAAATTCACATTACTTATTATTTACCAACCACTCATATACCTCATCTTCTGTTAAAGTACCATGTTTCAATTTATTAACTCTATCTTTAGCATCTTTTTTCCATTTATCAAAAT
>CAYOBB010000177.1:0-1881 GCA_964402195.1 uncultured Clostridium sp.
TGGTGTTCATCCAAAGAAATCGCGGAGATTTGACAAAGAATTGATGCAGAAAGCAATTGAACAGATGCTTATACGTGAAAAACTTGATAATGTAGAAGTTGTATCGTATAACAACCTATCTGTAGATGTTGCATTAGAATATAATTCTACATTCTTAGTCAGAGGAATTAGAAACGGTATGGACTATGAGTACGAAGAAAATATGGCATCTATCAACGAAGAAATTTCCGAATTGGACACTGTTTACATTAGAGCTGGAAAATTAGGAAATATCAGTTCAAGTATGGTTATGCAATTGCTTAGAAATGGTAAAGATGTTACCAAGTATTTGCCAACAGAAGTGTTGGCATTAGTAAAGAAGTAAAAAACTAAAAAGAAAAGGCATGAGAGAATTTATCTCATGTCTTTTTCTAAATCTTGATTTTTTGGTAGATCTATTGTTTGCCCTTCGTTTGCAGCAATAACTCTTGAAAAGACTTTTTTCGCTTCTTCTACAAATTTTTGCGGTAATTCTTCAGGCCAAAAATGAGTTAATATTAATCCTTTTGCATTAGATTCCTTCGCTATAATTCCAGCTTGTTCTGCAGTTAAATGAGAATTTATTTCTGGAAAGCCATAACTCTTTAATAAACTAGATTCACAAATTAATAAGTCAGTATCTTTTGAAAAATTTATAAGTTTATCTTTAGAAGAAAAAGATGTATCAGAAGTATATACAATTGTTTTTTCTCCATTTGTAACTTTTATCGCATATGTTTCAACAGGATGATTAGTTTGACAAAAACTAATTTGCATATTTCCAATATTTAAATTAGTTTTTTCATCAATAGTATTATATTTTGCAAAAGAATTACTCTCACTTAATATATCTTCATAAATCCTAGTTGGAGTTGCTGGCATATATATATCAATTGGTTTTTCAATTCTTTTCTGGTTATGAAATACAAAAGATGAATATTGTAAATTGTATATATCATTATAATGATCTCTATGTAAATGGCTTAATATAACAGACAAGTTATTTAAATCATTGGGAAAATTCAATAAGCTATGACTACCACTTCCGCAATCTAACATTAATTTAGTTTCTCCATCTGTGATTAAAAAACCTGGACAGTTATGACCTGCTGTGTTATATGGTGATTGAGTACCTAATATTTTCAATTTCACCTTTCATCACCTCCAAATTGTGCATATCTTGAACAAATTCTTTCAATCATCTTATTCATTGTTTGAGATTGATAGTCATTTTCCAGTATGTAATCAAATTCAAAAGGAGAATAATCAATACTTGCAGAATCCCTTTTTTCAAAGTATTCCTCTGATATATTATCTCTTTCTAATACTTTGTTTTTTCTTACCTCATCTTGTGATATTACTAAAATCCTAGAGTTACACATTTTCCAATACTTACTATGAGGTAATAATATCCATTCTAAAATTATAGTTTTATCGGTTTGAGATAATATATCATTCAATGTTTTTTTCATATATTCCCAAGTTAAATCTGATAATTCACTCATTTTATGTCTCTGAGTGAAAATGATATCTCCCATTTTCTTTCTATCTAAATTACCATCTTCATCTAGTATTCCATTTCCAAACTTTTCGCATAGTGTATCTAAAATTTCTGGTTGAAATAATGCTTGATGTCCAATTTTATCTATATCAATATGTTTACATTTTAATCTTTTTGATAATAATGAAGCAAAAGTTGTTTTTCCACTTCCTGATTTTCCAGTTATTCCTATTATTTCCATAAATGCACCTCCAAATCCTATTATACTACAAAAATAGATAAAAATAAATACATAACATGTTTTTAATGATTTTAATTCTATACATTATTAAACAAATACAATGCCACTTTATTTTGTTCTG
>CAYOBB010000178.1:0-1861 GCA_964402195.1 uncultured Clostridium sp.
TTTAATAATAATTGAACTTGAGACCCATATTTTCCAACTATATTAAAATAATATCTTCTTGCTTCACATGCCCAATCTTCTTCTGTATCTAAACTTCCAAACTTACCAAAACCATCTGCTGAAAATAATATTTTCTCACTTTGTTCATATGTAACCATTACCTCTGGCCAATGCACCATAGGTGCCATAAAAAATTGCAGAGTATGACTTCCTATATTTAAAGTATCACCTTCTGAAACCACAACTTTTCTTGATTCAATATCCATATCAAAAAATTGAGAAATTAAATCAAAAGTTCTTTTATTACCTATAATCTTCATTTCAGGATATAACTCAGAAATTACTTTAATATTATATGCATGATCTGGCTCAACATGAGAAACTACTAAATAATCTATCTTTTTTTCTCCTAATGTATCTTCTATATTTTTAAGCCACTCATCGGTTTTCCTTCTATCAATAGTATCCATTAAAACTATTTTCTCATCTTTTATTATGTAAGAATTATATGATATACCATTTGGAACTATGTACTGGCTTTCAAATAAATCTATTGTCTTGTCATCTGCTCCAACATAAATTATAGAGTCTGATATTTTTATATCTTTCATTTTTGTTTCCTTTCTTTTATATTATTCTAAATCTAATTTTATATGTACATCTTTTAATTGTTCTTCACTTACACTAGATGGAGCTCCCATAAGAACATCTCTCGCTTTCTTATTTTTAGGAAAAGCAATAACTTCCCTTATATTGTCTTCACCAGCTATAAGCATAACAATTCTATCAACACCAGGAGCTGCTCCAGCATGTGGAGGTGTTCCAAAACTAAAAGCGTTATATAAAGCTCCAAACTTATCTTTTATGGTCTCTTCACTATATCCAGCAATTTCAAAAGCTTTAATCATTATCTCTTGGTCATGATTTCTAACAGCACCAGATGCAATTTCATATCCATTACAAACTAAATCATATTGATATGCGTAAATATCAAGAGGATTTTTATTAAGTAAGCTATCTAAGCCTCCTTGTGGCATTGAAAAAGGATTATGTCCAAAGTCAATTTTTCCTTCATCAGATAGCTCATACATAGGGAAATCGACTATCCAAGCAAACTTAAATACATCCTTTTCTAATAAGTCTAACCTATTTCCAAGTTCTATTCTAACTCCTCCTGCAATCTTTTGAGCTTTTTCAAATTCATCTGCTATAAAGAATATAGCAGAATTCTCTTTTGCTCCTGTTACTTTTAGTATTCCTTCTTTTTCTTTTGAAATAAACTTAGAAATACCACCAGTAAATTCTGTATTTTCATCTACTTTTACCCAAGCTAAACCTTTAGCGCCTAATTCTTCTACAGCAAATTCTGACATCTGATCAAAGAACTTTCTAGGTTTATCTTCTATATTATCTACTTTTATAGCTTTAATTGTTTTTCCTTTAAAAGCATTAAATTCAGTATTTTTTAGAGTCTCTGTTAAGTCTACAATTACGAGAGGATTTCTTAAATCCGGTTTATCAGTACCATATTTCTCCATTGCCTCTTTATATTGAATACGTTTAAAAGGTGTTTCATCTACTCTTTTATCACTATTTTTTCTAAAAGTATTAGGAATAACTTTTTCAGCCACTTCAAAAACATCTTCTTGAGTTGCAAAACTCATCTCAAAATCTAATTGATAAAATTCTCCGAGGTGACCTATCAGCTCTAGGGTCTTCGTCTCTAAAACATGGAGCAATTTGATAATACTTATTAAATCCTGAAATCATAAGTAACTGCTTAAATTGTTGTGGAGCTTGTGGAAGTGCATAAAATTCTCCTGGGTGAAGTCTACTTGGTACTAAAAAGTCTCTTGCTCCT
>CAYOBB010000179.1:0-634 GCA_964402195.1 uncultured Clostridium sp.
ATAAAGTTTCTTGGGGAACCGATTTACAAACAGAACATGAAAGGTACTTAAGCGAAGAGATATTCAAAAAACCTGTATTTGTTACTGATTATCCAGCTGAAATAAAAGCTTTTTATATGAAATTAAATCCTGATGGAAAGACAGTTGCTGCTAGTGATTTATTAGCTCCAGGAATAGGTGAAATAATTGGAGGCAGTCAAAGAGAAGATAATTTAGAGATATTACAAAATAAAATTAAGTCTTTGAATATGGATGAAAAAGATTACTGGTGGTATCTAGATTTAAGAAGATATGGAAGTGCCCCTCATGCTGGATTTGGTTTAGGATTCGAAAGACTTATGATGTATATAACAGGAATGCAAAATATTCGTGATGTTATTCCATTTCCTAGAACTCCGAAAAATTGTGAATTTTAAGAAAAAATGAAGTGTTTTTTACACTTTATTTTTTTAGAGAAAATCATTGAATTTATTTTTTTGAGCTGTTATAATATGGATATTAAATAGATAGGAGGTGAGAGATATAGAAGAAACTATGAATATTATTTTATGTGAAATAAAATCTTTAAGAAATGATGTTAAAGACATGCGAAAAGAAAATAATGAAAGATTTTCAAGCTTAGAGTCAGACATGA
>CAYOBB010000179.1:734-1840 GCA_964402195.1 uncultured Clostridium sp.
AAGAAGTAAAACAGAAAGTTAATGTTTTAGAGTCAGACATGAAAGAAGTAAAACAGAAAGTTAATGTTTTAGAGTCAGACATGAAAGAAGTAAAACAAAAAGTTAATGTTTTAGAGTCAGACATGAAAGAAGTAAAACAAAAAGTTAATGTTTTAGAATTAGATATGTCTGCAGTTAAAGCTACTTCTTTAGTATTTGAAACAGATTACATGAAAAAAATCGATGTACTTTTCGAAGTAAGAGAAGTTATACTTGAAAAGCTTGATAATTTAAATTCAGAATTTTTTAAATCTAATAAGAGAATTGAAAAAAACACTTTTACTATATGGCAACATGATGCAAGACTTTCTAGTTTAGAAAAGAAAGTTAATTAAATTTAGATTTCACACAAAAAGAAAGCAGAGAGCATATAAATTATTTTTAAATAAAGAAGTAATTTATATGCTCTCTGTGCATATATAAGAAAAAAATAATACAAACATATTTTTGTACAAAAGTATTGACACAAAACCTTTGTTTTGTTATAATTTTTATAGCAAATAGATGTTTGGAGGTACCAATGTGAAAAAGAAAAAAGTAATAAGAGTTGATTTATTTAAATTTATAAGAAGTGTTTTTATATTATTGGGGATAATGTTAGTCATATTATTGTATATAGGAAAAGTAATTTATTCTCATGAAGAAATTGAAAATAAAGAAATTATTGTAACAGAAAATGAAACATTATGGTCAATTGCTTCGTATGAACAAAAACACAATGATTTTTATAAAGATAAAAGTATTTCTTATATAATGGATGATATAAAAGAAGGCAATAATATGAATATGAGTATGATTTATGAAGGTCAAATTCTGAAAATTAAAACATATTAATATAGGCACACTTAACGTGCCTATATTAATTGTTTTATAGATTGGCCAATGGATTATTTTCTACGGCATTTCTAATTTGCTCATTATCAACATGTGTATATATTTCTGTAGTCGAAATACTTTCATGTCCTAATAATTCTTGTAAAGCTCTAATATCTACATTTCCATATTTATACATAAGAGTTGCTGCTGTATGTCTTAATTTATGAACAGAATATTTTTTAGAATCAATT
>CAYOBB010000180.1:0-1836 GCA_964402195.1 uncultured Clostridium sp.
GTTTTAATTTTGAATATGTTCCATCTTGATTTTTAAAATATTCCATAAAAACATTATTCCATATTTCTACATATTTACCACAGTCACATGAAGGATTACACTTTTCAGAACACGCCTCTTTTCCAATATCATAAAAAATTTCAGTATCTGGTCCGCAAGGTCCTTCTTCTCCTGCTATCCACCAGTTATCATCTTTGCCAAAAAAGTATATTTTTTCTTCTGGTATTCCAGCTTTTTTCCAGCATTCCGCCGAAATTTCATCTTTAGGTGCATCTTTATCTCCGCCAAAACATGTTACAGATAATTTACTAATAGGTATATTTAATTCTTTTGTTAGAAAATCAAAGCTCATTTGTATTGATTCTTCTTTAAAGTAATCTCCTAAAGACCAATTTCCAAGCATTTCAAAATATGTTAAATGTCTATTATCTCCCACTTCATCAATATCGACTGTTCTTAAACATTTCTGATAATCTGTAAGTCTTTTTCCATCTGGATGTTTTTCTCCTAAAAGATATGGTACTAATGGATGCATTCCTGCTGTTGTAAATAATACAGATGGATCATTTTCTGGAATTAGTGATGCACTTTTTATTATTTTATGTCCGTGATTTTTAAAAAAGTTTAAATATTTATTTCTAATCTCTATTGCTTTCATCATTTTCCTCCTAATTTCTACTTTAGAATTATAATATATATTTTTTAAAAAGGCAATATTTATCACACAAATAGGCGACCACTGGTCGCCTATATAACTTTATCTCTATTCTTCTACTTTCCTATTCAATTTTGATCTTATATATGTACCAACATAAATATATGTACCTATCGTTACAATTTCTTTTACTACTAGGTATATACATGTTACCTTTAAAGTTTTACTTTTATCTTCATGTATTGCTTCTTGTTTATCTTCTTCTGTTAATTCTATGTATTTTCTATCTATATCATTTTCTATGTCTGTTCTAGCACTTTTATACATATTTCCACAATAGAAAAAATTAAAGAACATAATTATTATTGCTATAAATATTAATATAACTCTTATTGCTTTATTTATTGTTGTTGCTTCTTCTTTTTTGAATTTCTTTTTTCCAATAGCTGAAGTAAATGCTAATTTAAAAATTAATATAGTACTTATAAAAAATAAAACTGTTTGAATTACCATTATAGCTACGCCATAATCTAAATCTAACCATTGTGGTATCAAATTTTCTAAAAAAAATGATATTGTCCCTATTATAATTTCAAAAACTAAAAACCTAGATACAAATTTTCCAGTAACTTCTCTTGTATTTTCCATAATTTTTCTCCTCTTTTGTTGTTTTTATTATTTTATACATAAATTTGTATGCTGTCAATAGTTTTTCTTCATTAATTAGGGCACGTTTTTACGTGCCCTACTACTATATTTCTAATTGGCTACCTAAGATTCCAGCTGCAGATTGTACTACTTTAAGTTCAGTTTCTCCCATTTTCTTATTAGTTTCTTTTGCAAGTAGTACTACGCTTCCAACAACATCGCCATCAGATATTATAGGATAAATTACTTGTGAATTATATATTCTTTCTTTTTTTTCGTTTTTTGTTATAGGAATTGAAATCTCATTATTTTCTCTGCTTGTATATATTTCTTTATTCTCAATTACATCTTCTAATTCTTTACTTATGTCTTGTTCTAGTAAATCTTTTTTTAATCCTCCAGATACTGCAATTACTGTATCTTTATCAGTAATACATGCAATATGCCCTGTTGTTTTTGATAATGTATCTGCATAATTTGTAGCAAATTCAGATAGTTCTCCAATTGGAGAATATTTTTTTAATATTATTTCT
>CAYOBB010000181.1:0-1834 GCA_964402195.1 uncultured Clostridium sp.
GTAATGCAAAAAATGAAATGTTAGAGCCAGAGATATATTCTATGAGGACTAATGGGGAATACAGAAAGCAGACTATAGCAGAGGTTTATAAATTGTATCAAAGTAAATTGAGAGAAAATAATGCTATTGATTTTGATGATATTATTAATTATACAATAAAAATTTTATCAGAAAATCCAGATGTATTAGAGTATTATTCTGAAAAATTTAAATATGTTTTAGTTGATGAGTATCAAGATACTAATAAAGCCCAATTTACTCTTGTTTCTATTCTTGCTGCTAGGTTTGGAAATATTACTGTTGTTGGTGATAATGACCAAGGGATATATTCTTTTAGAGGTGCAGATATAACAAATATATTAAATTTTGAAAAAGACTTTCCAGGGACAGAAATTATAAAATTAGAACAAAATTATAGATGTACTCAAAACATATTAGATGCTGCTAATTCAGTCATTAAAAATAATGAGACTAAATACGAGAAAAAATTATGGACAGAAAACGGAAGAGGTAATTCTATAAATATTTATAGAGGTACAGACGAATATGATGAAGCAAATTATATAGTAGAACAGATTAATAGACTTAGAAGAGAAGAATATTTAACGTACCAAGATTTTTCAATATTATATAGAATGAATAGCCAATCGCGTAGTATTGAGGATATTTTAAGAAGAGAGAATATTCCATATAGAATTATTGGTGGACTTAAGTTCTATGAAAGAAAAGAAATTAAAGATATTATTGCATATTTAAGATTAATTCAAAATTCTTCTGATAATTTAAGTTTAAATAGAATAATAAATGAACCTAAAAGAGGTATTGGAAAGACAAGTTTAGAAAAGGTAGAACAGTTAGCTACTCAAAATAATTTATCAATGTATGAAGTTATAAAAAAAGCAGATGAATTTGGATTAGCTAGAGTATTTTTGAATTCAAGAGAATTTATTTCTGTGATAGAAGAACTAAGGAATTTGAAAGAGCAAATTTCAATTACAGAGCTTATAAAAGAAACTTTAAAAAAGACTGGATATACAAAGGCTTTAGAAGATGAAGATACTACAGAAGCAGAAACTAGATTAGAGAACTTAGATGAATTTTTAACAGTTGCGATGGAATTTGAAGAAGAGATGGCAGAGAATTCATTAGAAGAATTTTTAGAAGGAATTACTTTATCTAGCGATTTAGATAATAGTGATGATACAGAAGACCAAGTAACTCTTATGACACTTCATAGTGCCAAAGGTCTAGAATTTCCAACTGTATTTCTAGTGGGAATGGAAGAAGGAGTTTTTCCAGGGTATAAATCTATTGGAGAGCCTAAAGAATTAGAAGAAGAAAGAAGACTAGCTTACGTAGGAATTACTAGAGCAAAACAGAATTTATTTATAACATGTGCTAGACAAAGGACTATTTTTGGTTCAACTAGCTGTAATCAAGTTTCTAGATTTGTGAAAGAAATTCCAAAAGATTTATTAGATGGATATGATGAAGCGTTAGGCGAAACTGAGCAAAATAAAGCATATGGTGATTATAAATATGAATGGAAATATGGTTCAAATGTTAACACATATAAAGTACAAACTACTGATAATGTTATAAAGAAAAAACCAGAGTATGCATTTAGAACAGCAGAAAGTTTTCTAAATAACTTAAATAAAAAGAAAAATGATAATGTAGATATATCAATTTATAGAGCTGGGCAGAGAATATTTCATAAAAAATTTGGTGAAGGAAAAATTAATTATGTGGAAAGAGAAGACGATGATGTGAAAGTAGATATTACATTTGATAAAATAGGACATAAAAGATTAATGGCTAAATATGCTGGATT
>CAYOBB010000182.1:0-1833 GCA_964402195.1 uncultured Clostridium sp.
TTTTGCAATAATAATTTCATAGCATTAAATAAATATTGTGGCCACAATATTTATTTAATTGTAGCTAATCCCAATACTATCACTCAAAACAGGTTTCGTGCGTTAAAAACACTAATAAAAATTAAAGATATTTATGCTATTCTAAATAACAGCGAAAAAAGGGCAAGAATGTATATATGCCTTTATATATCCCCCTAATTTCTTTACTCCTTGGAAGCACACAAAATTGGCGTTTTGCGCACAAAGCAAGAAACTTATATCTAAAACCATTTGTGGATTTTTAGCCCCACCCTCATAATAGATAGTACAACTAGAATAATGCACCATCAGAAGGTATTATAACATAAGAAAAAAATATTAGCAAATAAATTTTAATTTTTTTCTAGTACTGACATTGCAATATTAATTGCACACTAATTTTAAAAAAATCATGCACTTTACTTTGCAAAGTCATTGAGGAAATAAATAAAATAATTATTTATTTCCTACTTGTTATAAGAGATTGGTCTTGACTGACCCGAAAATATAACTTTTAAAAAGTTCATTTATTTTAATGTCTAAGAATCTCTCTTCATTTCCTCTAAACTAGGAGTATAATATTCCTCATATTTCCCTAGTTTTATAAAATTATCTACATCATATAAATAATTTCTCACTTCATAAATATCATTAGCATGTTCTATTATATCATCGGTATATATTTCATAATGGTTGATTAAATCTATTAATTCGTTTTTTCTCCATTCTTCTAAAGGAAGTTTCTTTAGTATACTTATTTTTCGTAATTGCGATATATATCTAATGGCTTCGATTACTTCATCTTTTTCAACATCTATAATTATGTCTTCAAAGACTTCTTCATTATCTTTAGTATAATCTTTATTCATACATTCTGTCATCTCTTTCAAAATTTCTTTTATCTCTTCTTTTAATAACATTATGTATACCTCCTTCACTTTATAGTGTACATTTCTATTATACAATGAATAACATAATGCATCAAAAAAAGCTATTAAAATAAAATACATACCTTTATTTTTATTTTCGTACAAACCTCTAAAAAGCTTTATATTCTAGGATTTCATTCATTATTCTTTAGTCCAAAAAATAGCATTTATTTTTCCACTTTATTCCAATCGTTGTGATGAATAACCATACTAAATCTAAAAAAGGCCTCTTTTTTGTATTACTATAAGAAAATTGGACGTTCTTTCTACCTAATATAAATAGTTAATCTTTTATTTTTAATTCATTGTCAATAAAGTCTACTATAACTTCTGAGTTATTTACTATTCTTTGCTCAATTATTTTCCTTGCAATTAATGTTTCTAGTTTTTTCTGAACAAACCTTTTAAGTGGCCTTGCACCATAGACAGAATCATATCCATTATTAATTAAATATTTTTTCGCATTTTCAGTTAAAGTTAATCTTATTTGTTTATCTTCTAATCTTTTCTGTAAATCTTGTATTAATAACTCAAGTATTTTAGATATTTCATTTTGAGTAAGAGGTTTATAAAACACAATCTCATCTAAACGATTCAAAAATTCTGGTCTAAAACTTTGTTTTAATAATTTATCAACATTATTTTTCGCTTCATCAGTAATATTTCCTTCTTTATCTATTCCTTCTAATATATAATCAGATCCTAAATTAGAAGTTAATATAATAATAGTATTTTTGAAATCAACTGTCCTTCCTTGAGAATCAGTAATTCTTCCATCATCCAAAACTTGAAGAAGCACATTAAATACATCTGGATGAGCTTTTTCAATTTCATCAAACAACACTACTGAATATGGTTTTCTTCTTACAGCTTCCGTTAACTGCCC
>CAYOBB010000183.1:0-1790 GCA_964402195.1 uncultured Clostridium sp.
ATATTAGTTTACCCAACTATCATCAATATTTTAACTTTTCTCAAAGAGCAGGATATTCTGGAGTAGCAATATTTTCTAAAGAAGAACCTGTAAATATTTTATATGGAATGGAAATTGAAAATGAATATGAGGAATTAGAAAATATGGATAATGAATCCAGAGTAATAACATTAGAATTTAACAATTTTTTTATAGTTAGTGTATATGTTCCTAGTTCACAATTACGAAAAGAATATCGACTAGAATTTGATTATAATTTTTTGAAATATATAGAAAAATTACATAGTGTTAAAGATGTAATTATTTGTGGCGATTTTAATATTTGTCATGAAAAAATTGATGTATGTAATAGAAAAAAACATCAATTTTTAGAGACTTTTTCTGACGAAGAAAGGGCAAATTTTGATGAATTATTAGATTTAGGTTTAATTGATACATATAGATATATGCACCCACAAATGAGAGCATATACTTTTTGGACAAATGATATAATTGATAGAAGTAATAGTGAATTTGGTTGGAGATTAGATTATATTTTAGTTTCTAATTATTTAAAACAAGATATTAGAGAAGCAAATATTTTAACCGAAATAGAAGGTAGTGATCATTGTCCTATAGAACTGATTTTGAAAGTGTAAGAAATGGATTATGGAAGATAATATAACAATGTATATTCCTAAAGGTTTCTTTAAAAATAAAAAATTATCAGAACATATTTATTTTAGGACAGGTGATAGTGATGAATTTTTAGGTAGTGCATGGAGGAGTTATGATTTTGAAAAAGCAGAAAATAGAATATTTGAATTGCAATGTGAGTTATCAAAAGCAACCTTTAGAAAAAGAGATGATTTAATTAGAAGAATACAAGATAAGATTGTTCATTCTAGTGAGGCAAGAATGTTAGCAGTACGAAAAGTATCAGAAATTGCAAGAGCAGGAGCTGGAATTGATAGAGTTGTATGGCGAAAAGATAGCGATAAAATGAGAGCAGCTATTCTATTAAATAATAATATTGGAGAATATAAGGCTAAACCCTTAAAACAATTTATATTTAAAGATAAAAAATCTGGAAAAGAAAGACAAGTTGGAATTCCAACAGTTTATGATCGTGCTATGCAAGTTCTATATGCTTATGCACTAGAACCTGTTTCCGAAGTTACAGCTGACAGGAAAAGTTTTGCATTTAGAAAAGGTCGTTCTCCAGAGCAAGCTCACTCTTTTATAATGGATTGCTTAACAGATGTAGACTGTCCAAAGTGGATATTGGTAACAGATATAGCCTCATATTATGATACAATTTCTCATAAATGGTTGCTAGCGAATATTCCAATTAGAAAACATATTTTAAAGGAATTTTTAGAATCTGGAATAATGTTTAAAGGAGAACTTTTCCAAAAAGAAGAAGGCATTTCACTTGGCAGTAATTTAAGTACAATTTTAGGAAATATGACTTTAGATGGATTGCAATTTAGATTATATGATTTGCAAGGTGAGAAAATAAAAGATTATAAAAATGGTTGGTGTTTACGTTTTGCCGATGATATATTAGTAACAGCAAGAACTCAAGAAGATGCCGAAAAATTTAAAGAAGAAATAATAAAATTTGTAACTGAAAGAGGACTTAAAATATCAGAAAGAAAAACAAAAATAGTAAATATCAATGATGGATTTGATTTTTTATCAAGATTTTATTGTAAGGTAGATGGAATAGTAAGGTGCATTCCAAGTCAAAAAGCTGTAAACAATTTTGTGAAAGAAATTGAAGAATTAATTTTTGAAAATAAAGATAA
>CAYOBB010000184.1:0-1790 GCA_964402195.1 uncultured Clostridium sp.
TGAACATGGAGAAGTATTTGTTACAGATGATGGAGCAGAAACAGATTTAGATTTAGGTCATTATGAAAGATTTATCGATGAAAATTTAACTAAAAATTGTAGTGTTTCAATGGGGCAGATTTATTCTAGCGTTATTGAAAAAGAAAGAAAAGGAAATTATTTAGGAAAGACTATTCAAGTTATTCCTCATATTACAAATGAAATTAAGGAGAGAATTTATTCTTTTGAAAATCAAGATATAGATGTTGTTATTACTGAACTTGGTGGAACTGTTGGAGATATGGAAGGATTGGCTTTAATAGAGGCAATAAGACAAGTTGGACTAGATAAAAAACTTGGCGATGTTTGTTATATCCACGTAGCACTTTTACCTTTTATATCTGGTTCAAAAGAAATAAAATCAAAACCAGCTCAACATTCAGTAAAAGAATTACAATCTTTTGGTATAAAACCAGATATATTAGTTGCTAGAGTTGATAGAAAGATGCCTGATGATATAAGAAAAAAATTAGCTTTATTTTGCAATGTTAGAGAAGAAAATGTAATACAAAATTTAACTTCAGATACTTTATATGAAGTTCCACTATTATTAGAACAAGAAGGATTAGCAGAAGCTGTATGTAATCAATTACGTTTAGAAAATAGGAAATGTGATAATAAAGAGTGGAAAAAGGTTGTAAATAATATAAAAAAATGCAATGAAACAGTTAAAATCGCATTGGTTGGTAAATATATGAAACTTGAAGATGCATATCTTTCTGTAGTAGAGAGTTTGAAACACGGGGGATTTGCAAATGGCGTAAAAGTAGAAATTAGTTTTATTGATTCTGGAAAAATTACAAAAGAAAATAGTAGAGAAATTTTAAGTGGATATCAAGGAATACTTGTACCAGGAGGATTTGGAAATAGAGGAATTGATGGAAAAATTGAAGCAATAAAGTATGCAAGAGAAAATAATATTCCGTTTTTAGGTATTTGCTTAGGAATGCAACTTGCAGTAATAGAATTTGCTAGAAATGTATTAGGACTAGAAGATGCAAATTCTGCCGAATTTGATATTAATACTAAAAATCCTGTTATTCATATTATGGAAGAACAAAAGAAAATAACTAAAAAAGGTGGAACGATGAGACTTCGGTTCATATCCATGTAAAATAAAGAAAAATACTTTAGCGTATGAATTATACAAAAAGGAAAATATTGAAGAAAGACATAGACATCGATTTGAATTTAATAATAAATATAGAAACAAATTCGAAGAAAAAGGATTTATCTTATCAGGAACTTCTCCAGATGACAAATTAGTAGAAATCGTTGAATATAAAAATCATCCATTTTTTATAGCAGGACAATTCCATCCGGAATTTAAATCAAGACCAGATAGACCATCTCCTTTATTTGCAGGATTTATAAAAGCAACAAAACAATAATTTTTTAAAAAATTACCAGTAAAAAAATTATGTTATATGAAATACTAAAACTGGAGGTTTTATTATGGATTATAGTAATTTTGTTCAAGATAATATATCTTCATATGATTTTAATGATAGAGTAACAGAAATTGTAGATTGGATTAAAGAAAATAGAGGTAAATTTGACTGGGCAAAAGACCAAAATGCATATGAGATGACTAATGTATTTTTATTCGGAGCCAAATATAAAAGTGAGGGGAAGGATATTAATATAGATTCAATAAAAGAAATGTGGGATATACGTTCAAAAGATTTTCAAAACTGTAATATTTCTTCAAAGTCTTGCTAGATACATTGTAGGGGCGAACAAGTTCGCCC
>CAYOBB010000185.1:0-1779 GCA_964402195.1 uncultured Clostridium sp.
AAATTTGGATAAACCTCTATTACTTCTTTTATAATTTTCCATATATATACAAATGGCAATAATGCAAATATTGCTGATATTGCTGATAAAATTAGCGATAAATATGTAAGAAATTTATATTTTCCACCATATTTCATTAGTTCTTGAAAATTTTTCAAAATATTTCCCCCTTTCTAAAACCAAAAAAATAGATATTATTAAAATTATAATACCTATATTTTATATATTTTTTTATTTAATTTCTACTCCAAAGAGCCTTTCATGCTCCAAATGGACTTTTTGTTTTCGATATTCATTAGGACTACATCCCATCTTTTCTTTAAATACTTTTGCAAATTTGCTACTATTATTATAGCCTAAAATCCCTGCTATTTCATTTATATTTTTATTCGTTTCTTCTAATAAATGCAAAGAAATATGTATTTTATAATTTTTCAAATATGTATAAATTGGCTCTCCATACATTTCTTTGAAAAATAATTTGAGTGGTGTTGTTCCTATGTTATATTTTTTAGATAACATTTCTATTGTTATTCTCTTATCTAAATTAGAAATTAATTCATTGTGTATTTGTTTTATTTTGTCTGTTTGTGATTTATCTAAATATTTTTTTTGCTTTTCTCTATCTTCTAATGGAATCGTAGTAAACACTAACAATAATTCCAAAACTTTTAGTGTAATATGTGTTTTATCTTTTTCTGGATTCATAATATTTATCTCATCAAATATATGAATCATCTCTTTAATAGGTTTTAGCACTAAACCTAATTCATTTTCTTTTATGACTTTTCTTAAATATTCAATATTATCTATAATGCTTGAAAACATATTAGGCACACTTTTTCTTAAAACATTTATATCAATTAAAACTTCTATTCCTTCATAATACCCTAAAGGAAATCCTGAACTTGTTCTTTTTATTGTATTGATATTAGCTGATATTTCTCCTTCTGATAAATATAAATATTTTTCTTTTTCGACTTTGCACTCAAATATTCCTCTTTTACAAAAGTTTATTTCTATGTATTCTTTTTCACACTTTCCAGAAGGCTCTGGACTTATATATGTATTAAATTTATTGTATATTAAATCTAATCCATCAAAAATATGATATATAGTCATTTGACTTTTTTTATTTTCTTTATCATCATACATTGTAAGAACCGTTTTTTGTTCATTGTTTGTTTCTATTTGCATTTGCTCTGGATAAATTTCTTCCATTTTACTTATTTTTCTCAATCCTTTCTATTTTTGCCTTTTTATCCAAGTGCTACATCTAATATCATCATAATTACAAAACCTATTGCTACTCCTATTGTTCCTATATTAGAATGTTCTCCTGTTTGTGATTCTGGTATTAGTTCTTCTACCACTACATAAATCATTGCTCCTGCTGCAAATGATAAAAGGTAAGGCAATATTGGAACAACTGCATTTGTAAGTAATATTGTAATAATTGCACCTATTGGCTCAACTATTCCTGAAAGCGTGCCATACAAAAATGCTTTTGGTTTTGAAACTCCTTCACTTTTAAGTGGCATAGAAATAATAGCTCCTTCTGGAAAGTTCTGAATGGCTATTCCTATTGCGAGTGCAAATGCTCCTGTAATTGTTATTCCAGTATTTCCGAATTAATGCTCCTGCAAATGTAACTCCGAACTGCCATTCCGTTCTGGTATATTATGAAGCGTTACTGCTAATATCATCATTGTTGTTTTTTTTAATTTTGATTTTATTCCTTCTGGTTTATCACTTTCTAAATGTAAATGAGGAATAAGA
>CAYOBB010000186.1:0-1765 GCA_964402195.1 uncultured Clostridium sp.
ATTTATTTTTAAGTATTTTTCAGATATTATATATAAAAAGCCATTATCTAGTAAAAAAAATCATCAAAGAAAAGAATAATGATTGAAATAAGCTAAATTTTATGATAAAATTGTATCTATCTTAGTATAGGGGTAAATATGAAGAAGAATAATAAAGAAAATATAAAAGGAAAAATTAATTTAAAACAATTACTAACAACAGTAATTATCATAATATTATTAATTCTAATTGGATATGTATCATCATTAAATGAAAGTGAATTATCAAAAAATATATCAGGTGAGGTTACACAAGAAAATCTAATAAGTAATACAAATATTAAGATAGATAGTATTCCACCATATTCAGGAAAAATAACTATTAGTATTAATAATGATGTGCCATATTTTGAAGATAAAGATATAAGTACAGAAGATTTTGAATATTACTCAAATCTTGATGAATTTAATAGAGCAGGTTGTGCATTTGCAAATATATGTAAATATACAATGCCACCAGAAGGAACAAAAAGAGGTAGTCTTTCATATAAGCCTACTGGTTGGGTTCAATATTTATATGGAGAAAATAATAGCAAACATT
The DNA here is from genome assembly GCA_964402195.1 of uncultured Clostridium sp. Lineage (GTDB taxonomy): Bacteria > Bacillota > Clostridia > TANB77 > CAG-508 > UMGS1994. The sequence goes on from CAYOBB010000186.1 coordinate 581, forward strand.
TATATGAGAGATGTCATTTAATCGCATGGCAATTAGGAAATGAGAATAATAACAAAAGAAATCTAATTACAGGTACAGTGCAATTAAATACTGCTATGATAGAATATGAAAATATAGTTGCAAATTGGATTAAACAAAAAAACGAGCAAGGTAAAGATTATCATGTTTTATATAGAGTGACACCGATTTATAAAGGTGAAAACAAATTAGCAACAGGTGTTGAAATAGAAGCAAAGTCAGTTGAAGAAGATGGTGTATCTTTTAATAAATTTATATATAATATACAAGATAATTTTGAAATTGATTATTATACAGGTGAAGCCAAAATAATAGAATAAATAAGGAGGATAAATTTGGAATTAGATTTAAGTAGAATGATAGAAAAATTAGAACAAAATGAGTTTGTGAGGAATTTTATAAAAGAATTAGGGGAAGCATTAGAAAATTTTAATAATAAAAATAATAAATTAAAAGGTGAAGAAATGAATAATGCTCAATTAACAGCTGAGGAAGAACTAGAATTCGATAGAAAAGAATTTAGTTTTTTACAAGACTATTTTTCAAAAGAATCATTAAATCCAAGTAAAGGTGAAATATATATTGTAACTAACAAATATGAAAATGATAATGAATATCATAGGTATAAAGTGGCTCAATATAAGGATAATTTAGAATGTAAATATATTGCTTTTGAAAAAGATTTACCTGAAAATGTACAATTTGGAGATATAGTTAGAAAAATAGATGGAAAATATATTTATGATAAACAAGCTACTCAATATGTGAGTGATTCTATAAATAAAATCAAACAAGATATAATAAATAATAGAGATTAAGTATTCACATAGTGTTTAAATGTTTTTCTGTAAAATAAGGTTAGAGTAGTTTAGTTGCTTTTCTTGCTTGGTAGAGAATAAAACGTAATAAAAATTATAATAAAAAAAATAAAAAACTACTGAAAAATCAACCAGATTTTATTTTCTGATTGATTTTTGTATCAATTCTGTTCAATATACGGAACTAACATTTTCTAAGCTCATTCTTCGCTAAGAAAATTTAAGTTTCGCATATTGCTATTCTACGTCAGCTTACGCTTCCAAGAATAGCAACAAGTTCGAACAGAAACGTCGTTGGTGCGGATGAAGGGACTTGAACCCCCACGTCGTTGACACTGGTTCCTAAGAC
>CAYOBB010000187.1:0-1749 GCA_964402195.1 uncultured Clostridium sp.
TTTTCTAATCTTCTTAAAGAAAGATATGTTTCAGTTAAAAAGTTCCCTGAACCACAAGCAGGATCTAGAAAATTAAGTGATGCTATATAGTTTTGAAATTCAATTAATTTTTGATTTCTTGTTTTTTCATTTTTGTATGATTCTGCTTCATTTAATTTTTCTCTTAACTCATTTAAAAACAATGGATCTATGACTTTATGAATATTTTCAATCGAAGTATAATGCATTCCTCCAGTTCTTCTAGTTTCTGGATTTAATGTTGATTCAAATACCGCTCCAAATATAGTTGGGGATATTTCTGACCAGTCAAAATTATCGGATGCTTTTGCTAATAACGTATCTCTTATTTCCTCTGTAAATAAAGGTATTTCTATATTTTCATTAGAAAATAATCCACCATTAACATAAGGAAATTGATTCAACTCTTCATCCAAATATGGATCTCTATCTTCTAATTTGGTATCTAAAATTTTAAATAACTCTATCAAACTTTTACGCATCAAATTTAAATCATCATATTTACTTAGATAATCATGAAAAACATTTTTTCTTCCAAATAAACCTGCATCTTCAGCATATAAGCAAAATACTAATCTAACACATAATTCATTTAAGTCTTTTTGTGATTGTTCATTTGTTATATCTTTATATTGCTTAGAAAAAGCATCATAAAGTTTTCCAACCAAATCACCTGCTTTAAATGATAATTCTTCTTCCTTTTTTAAATGATTACTTTTCTCATCAACTAAAAATGATAAGCGATAATATTCTTTGGGTAAATTTTTTAATAATATTTCTTCTGGTTCACTATTAGGATTATTCATATCATACACAAGAAATGATTTAAAATTGCATGTAATAACCCATTTAGGATGTTTAGAAACAGGAAGTTCTGCTATATATTTTTTTGCTTGTTGAAAAGGGTTCAATAAACTTCCGTCTGATTGTTTAATTGGTTTTCTTAAATCTTTTTCAATACTTTTTTGTTCAATCAAAGCCTTAGTCCTTGGAATATATCCATCTATAAAACCAGTATTTTTATCTATATGGACTTGGTCTTCAAACTCAATAAATTCACTTATATTAGTTACTCCAAAAACATCTGTTAATAAGGTTGTCCAAAATATTTGTGATTGTCCTTTTTCATAACCTTTATCTTTCCAAAATTCGGCAAACTCTTTCGCCTTTTTCTTTTGTTCTAAATCAGTCATTTTTCTCACTTCCTTTACTTATCACAACCCATTTCCCTTTTTTATTTGATCCCATTCTTTTAACATAGCCATTATTAACTAATTCACTTAAATGATATCTAATCATTCTAGGTGTTATGTTTAAAAATGCTGCCATTTCTGCTTGTGTAATAGTAGGTCTATCTAAAATTAATTTAATTATGCCTTCTTCAATTTTGCTTAAATTCAATTTTGAATAATCAACTTTAATTGTTTCATTTTGAATATCATATTTGAAATCATTTTGATTATATTTAATACTAACTATTATAAAATGTGGATAAAATTGATAAATACTTTTATCATATTTTTTTAAAATTTTTCTTATTCCTGTACCTAAGTGTTCAACTAATTCTAAATCTTTAAATACTCTCATAAGTTCTGGATTTTTAGGAGCAGAATATCCTTTTAAAAATTCTTCTTCGGTAAATTCATCTTGGATTCCGCCAAAAGAGGAAATTTCTAATCTATCGCTAAAAAATTCGAATTTAGGGGGATATTCATTAGACCAGTCATTATG
>CAYOBB010000188.1:0-1685 GCA_964402195.1 uncultured Clostridium sp.
GATGAGGGTGCAGAAAGTTCAAATGGCGTAACAGAAAACCAAATAAATTTATCTATTGTTTTAAAGGTTCAACAGTTATTAGAACAGACAGGGAGTACAGTCATTTTGACAAGATCTGATGAAAACGGAATTTATGATATAGATAAAGAAACTTTAAAAGAGAAAAAAGTATCAGATATAAAAAATAGGGTAAAGATAGGAAATGAAAGTAGTGGAGATATTTTTGTTTCAGTTCATTTAAATAAGATTCCACAAAGTCAATATTATGGATGGCAGACTTTTTATAATAAAAATTCTGAAGAAGGAAAATTTTTAGCAGAAAATTTACAATCTGGGCTTAATGAAAGTATTCAAAAAGATAATAAGAGAGAGTCATTAAGTATTTCTGGAAAGTATATAGTAGATAATGTAGAGATTCCAATGTCTATAGTTGAATGTGGTTTTTTATCTAATCCAGATGAAGAAAAATTATTACAAACAGAAGAGTATCAAGACAAAATTGCTTGGGGAATTTATATAGGAATACAAAATTATTTTCAAGTAAATAATGAAGAATAACTTTAGCATGTTAGATAATCTAACATGCTAAAGTTATCAAACTTTTAATCTTTTTATTTGTTTAAGTTCATCATATAGTTTATCTATATGACTTTTTCTATCTATAAATGAAGCTTTATATTCTTCTAAGATAGAATGAAAATTATCTATTGTTTCATTAGGTGATTTAAGGTACATTAATACGCCTTGTTTGTAATATTCTTTATCTTTATCTTTTTTGGCTTTTTCATATTTTACAAAATATTTTTCAGCGTTTTCTAATCTTTTAATTTCGTCTTTTACAAAGTTCAAATAATCGGTTCTAGCTGTAATTTCATATTCTGTATCGTCTGCTATTACTCTAAATAAAGCTTTTACTATTTTTTTATCTATTTTACCAACAGTGGCATCTTTTACAATCATTTTTAGTCCAGATGATTGACTAACAGGCTCTGAATTTTCTATTAAAATATTTAATGTGTCTATAATTCCAATATGCGTTTTATATTGCCTTTTTGCACTTATTGCTTCAAATTCGTCAGCAACACGTATTATTTGTCCTTCATATGGAATATCTTTTTTAGTAAGTCCGATTTGGATATCCGGTTCCATTTAGAGCTTCATGATGATATAAAGCTCCGGGCTGCATATGGTCTTAATTTTAAATCTTTCATACACATATTATATCCAATAGTAGTATGTGTTTTCATTATTTCATATTCTTCATCTGTTAGCTTAGATGTTTTTTGTAGTATACTAGGTGGGATAAACATCTTACCTAAATCATGTAGATAGGCACAAACTGTTGTATATATTGTAAATCCTTCATCTAATTTTAAATATTCACATAATCTACAAGTTATGTTTGCAACATTTTCGCAGTGTTTTCTAGTATATACGTCTAAACTGCCAAGCATTGCTAATTGATATCTCATTGTTTCATTTAGATTATATGATTTTAATGCAGTTCTACTATAAAAATCAAATTCTTCTTTCATACATTCCTCGCTATTTTTATATAAATTATTAATTATTTTATATCTTAAATGTAAAATGGTCAAGGAAAAAAGATACAAATTATTCTGTTTAAAGCTTAAATAGACTTGATAAAAATGAGAATTTAATATATTATAATTAAGTATGAAATA
>CAYOBB010000189.1:0-1684 GCA_964402195.1 uncultured Clostridium sp.
TTTAAACATTGTTTTACAAGCGTTCTTTGGTCAGATGCATCAAAAATAATAAAAGAAGATGTAAAACCAATTCTATCTATATATTTTCTTAAAATTCTAACGCAAATTGAATGGAACGTACCAATCCATATATCTTTAGCCACTTCACCAACTAATTTTTCTACTCTCTCCTTCATTTCATTTGCAGCCTTATTAGTAAAAGTAATAGCTAAAATATTCCAAGGTTTTACTCCATTTTCTTGCATAAGATATGCTATTTTATGTGTTAAAACTTTTGTCTTTCCACTTCCAGCTCCTGCAATAACTAAGCAAGGACCTTCTGTATGTAACACCGCTTTTCTTTGTTTATCATTTAATTCTTCTATTATATCACTCATTTATTTCTCCTATTAAAACGAATTTATGTTTGTATTATATTTTTTATTAGACCTTTTGTCAATACAAAATCTTTTTAAGTTTGATATTTTGATTTTTATCCATTTATCCTCTTGATACACTATATTCTTTATAGTATAATTTATAAAAAAAGCGGACATTTTTTAATGTCAGATTGTTAAAATTTACTTCAACTTACCTAGCAAAGCAAGTATTATCTAATATTTTTATTAGACAATAAAAATTATATTTGAAAGGATTATATATTATGAAAAATAAACCAGAATTAATTGTAATGTTAACTCATAATGACTGTACTGTACAAAACGCTTATGAGATTTTCGACCAATGTAAAAATTCAAAAGCACAATTTTGGGGATTTAAAGAAAAACCCCTTCCTTTAAACCAAATGAAGGAATTATATAATTATATGAAGGCATGTGGGAAAACAACATTTCTTGAAGTAGTAGCATATACGGAAAAGGAAGGTCTAGAAGGTGCAAAAATGGCTAAAGAATGTGGATGTGATATCCTCCTTGGTACTATGTATTCTGACTCTATTAATAATTTTTGTAAAGACAATAATCTTAAATACATGCCATTTGTTGGAAAAATCTCTGGTCGTCCATCTGTTTTGGAAGGTACTATTGATGAAATGATAGAAGAAGCCAATAAGTATCTAAAAAAAGGTGTTTATGGATTTGATTTATTAGGATATAGATATACTGGAGATTGCGTAGCTCTTAATAAAAAATTTGTATCTGAAGTAAATGCTCCAATTTGTCTTGCAGGTAGCATAAATAGTTATAAAAGACTTGACGAAGTAAAAGATACTTCTCCGTGGACATTTACTATTGGTAGTGCTTTTTTTGAAAATAAATTTGATGGAACTTTTAGTGAACAAATTGACAAAGTATGTGACTATATGAATAAATAACAGTAATTTTAGGGACGAGAGACTGTCTGAGAATTAAATTTTAGACAGCCTGTCGTCCCTAATTTGTATTCAATTTTACACATACATTGCAGCCAATCCCATTAAAAATCCAATAATATTTCCTATGATAGGGAGTCTTCCATGATACATTTTCTTAGACTCTGGTATAAGTTCTCCAGAAACTATATATAACATTGCACCTGCAGCAAATGATAGAGAAAAGCTAATTAATCCTTCTGATATAACCCCAATTATTGCTCCTATAAATGCACCTATCCCAGTAGTAACTCCAGATAAAGCTGTATAAATAATAGCAGATTTTTTACTCATACCTCCATTTTTTAAAGGCACAACCATAGATATCCCTTCTGG
>CAYOBB010000190.1:0-1681 GCA_964402195.1 uncultured Clostridium sp.
AGGATTCTTTAAAAATTCTACTATTTCTTCTAACTCTTGTTTTTCTTCTTAAACTCCGGCTACATCATTAAATGTTATTTTATTTTTATCAGCAGGTGTCATCATTCTAGCTTTACTTTTTCCAAATGACATTGTTTTATTTCCGCCCTGCGAATTTGGATTCATAAATAATACCCAAATAAAGAATATAAATACCATTAAAATAATTGTTGGTCCAACAGCTTCTAAAATAGATAAAATTTTCGATTCTTCATTTTGTGATAATTTAATCTCTCCTGCTACCAAGTTATCAGAAATTTTATCCATAAATGTATCTAAACTAGGTATTGTAACTAATTTTTCTATATTATCATCTTTAACTTTTACGCTAGCTGTCTTATTATCTTCATTTATTATAATTTCTTCAACTTCTTTTGCATCAATTTTTTTTAATAATTCTGAATATTCCATCTTATTATTAGCTAAACTACTTATAAAAGATATAATCATTAAGAATATACATAATAATATAAGCCACATTGCTACTTTTTTTATTCCACTTTTCAAATCTAATTTCCTCCTTGTTACTATGTAGTATTTTTATTATAATCATTTCTATTTCAAACTATAGCATAACTTTTTTTCATTTGCAACACTATTTTCAAAATGAAATATGCTTGTAATATACTATTTTAAAGCTTTTCTTACGGATTCTTATCATCCACCTCAAAAAAAATTTTTTTATTTTTTATACTTACTTTTGTTTTTTTATTTGGTTTTAGATATTTATTTCCTATATTATTTGAACATAATTTTATTATATCTTCTATATGTATTTTCTCAATTCCATTTGTTGTCCCAAATAATTTTTGAGTTATATATAGTATTAACCTTCTTTTTATAACTAATTCTAAATTATTAAATTTTTTTAAATCAATTATAATTCTATTTTCTCTTTCTTCCTCCAAAATCTCACTGTAACTATCTATTACTTTTTGTTCTATATATTTACTTTCTTCTTTAGAAATTTCAGAAAGTCTACATAAAGTATCTATAAAATTTGGATTAAATTCCTCTTTTACATACGGAATTACAACATTTCTTATTTTATTTCTTGTATATGAGTTATCTTCATTTGATTTATCATATCTAGGATTTAGATCATTTTCTTTGCAATAGTTTTCTATTTCTTCCCTTTTACAATTTATGAGTGGTCTAATATAAAAATATGATTTAGCTTCAATCCCTTTTAAACCATTTGTTCCACTGCCTCTTAAGATATTCATTAAAATAGTTTCTGCATGATCATTCAAATTATGTGCTATTGCAATTTTATTCGCATTTGTTTTATTTAGAACTTCCTTAAAAAATGAATATCTTACTGCTCTTCCTGTTTCTTCTATACCTTTTTTCTTTTTTTCTGCTATCTCAGGAATATTCGCATGTTTAGTAAAGCATTTGATTTTATTTTTTTGACAAAAGTTTTCCACAAAATGTTCCTCTTCTGTGGATTCTTCTCTTATTCCATGGTTAATATGTGCTACAAATAATTCTAAACTATATTCCTCTTTTATAGAAATAAAAAAGTGTAATAGGCACATGGAATCTGGTCCACCAGACACTCCTATTACTACTCTATCATTTTTTTCTATAAGATTATATTTATTTATTGTATTTAATACTTTTTCTTTTAACATAATTT
>CAYOBB010000191.1:0-1675 GCA_964402195.1 uncultured Clostridium sp.
ACCGAATTTTCTTAAATATGCTGCTGCTTCAAAAGTTCTAACTCCTGTCTTAAATGTGAAATTTTTAGTATCAACCATTATTCCTCCATATAAACTTTCTATCTCTATTGGAGTTAATTCTACATCTCTTTCTACATATTGAATAAGCTCAGTAACAAGCTCAGCTGCTGAAGATGCATACACTTCATGAAATGTTAATGCAGCTTTTTCTATGAAATCTGTACTTTTTCTGTGATGATCTATTATTACGATTTTATCTGTTTTTTCTAATAATTCTGGTGATTGTACATATGATTTTTTATGTGTATCTACGACAATTACTAAAGAGTCATTATCAGCTTTAGAAATTGCTTCTTTAGAATCAATTATAGCTTCATCATATTCTTCTACAGCTTTTAAAGTATCTACAAATTTACCTAAATTCATTCCAAAATCTTCATTTACAACATACGCCTTTTTATTTAATGTTTTGGCTAATCTATATAATCCTAAACTTGAACCTAATGAATCTATGTCAGCATTTTTATGTCCCATTATAATTACATTTTTAGAGTCTAATATTAATTCCTCTAATGAATGAGCTACAATTCTTGCTTTTACTTTTGTTCTTTTTTCTACTTCTAAAGAAGTTCCTCCATAAAATTTATATTTTCCTTCTTTCCTTATAATAGCCTGGTCTCCGCCTCTACCTAAAACTAAGTCAACGCCTCCTAATGCTGATTTATATCTTTCATAATAGTTACTTCCCTCATTTGAAATAGATATACTAAGAGTAATAGGTACCTTCGTTTCAATCTCTTTTACTGTATCTAAAATATTCATCTTATTCTTTTCTAAATCTATTAAATATTTCTGTTCAAAAATACAGATAAAAGTATCTCTATCATTTTTTACTACTAAACCTTCAATATCTGATGCCCAATCATAAATAGCTTTTTCTACTTGAGCTAATATTTGTGTTCTCTCTTCTGGTGCCAATCTTTGAGATATTTCCTCATAATTGTCTACAACTGCTATTCCTATACATGTTTTTTCATTTACATATTTATCAAATAAAGTATTATACTTTGTATCATCTATAAAATAAAGACTTAATACATATTCTTTTTGTTTTCTTTTATCTCTTTTTTTACTAATAGAATATTCACAAAATATTTTATATACTTTATTATTAATAGTTATTTGTTTTGTTATTTCTCTTTTTTGGTCATTATTTTCTAATTCTAATTTTATTTCTTTTATTATACTTTCTAAATATGTTGTTATATCAATATCTTTAAATTCATTATTTACTTTTGGGTTTTTAAAAATAAGCGTTCCATCTGTTTCAATCATAAGCATTGGCAAAGGAGATTTATTTAATGTATTTCTTATAATTGAATTCATTCCCCATGTCACTTCCTCAATATGAGTTTCGATTTCATTTCTCTTTTTTGTATTTACCCATGCAGTATAAATAATTAGTAATATAAAAAATATTATAGAAGGAATAATCAATTTATCATCATAAGAACATAACAAAATCAAAAGTAAAGCTATTAATACTAGATATATCTTTACTCTTGATGCTAATTTTTCTATTACTTTTGTTTCTTTTTTCATATATTTTCATTTCCCCTTAATATTCTTATTTTACTTTATTTTAAGCGAAAAGTCAATTTTTATAAGGTTTCTA
>CAYOBB010000192.1:0-1610 GCA_964402195.1 uncultured Clostridium sp.
ACAATTACATTCCAAAATTACTTTAGAATGTATAATAAGTTATCAGGTATGACAGGTACTGCTAAAACAGAAGAAAATGAATTTGAAGAAATATATAACTTAGATGTTATAGTTATTCCTACAAATAAACCTATTAATCGTTTAGATGAAAATGATGTTATTTATAAAAATGAAAAAGCTAAATTTAGAGCTATTGTAGAAGAAGTAAAAAAGAGCCATGAAAAAGGTCAACCAGTCCTAGTTGGTACTGTTTCAATTGAAAAATCTGAAAAACTAAGTAAATTGTTAGATAAAGAAGGAATTCCTCACAATGTTTTAAATGCTAAATTTCATGAAAAAGAAGCCGAAATTATTGCTCAAGCAGGTAAATTTGGAAGTGTAACGATTGCTACTAACATGGCTGGTCGTGGTACTGATATTATGCTTGGTGGTAACACAGAATATATGGCAAAACAAGAAATGAAAAAATTAGGATATTCTAATGAAATAATTATTCAGGCTACTGCTCATAATGAAACTAAGGATGAAGAAGTATTAGAGGCTAGAAAGAAATTTAAAGAATTAGAAGAAAAATATAAAAAACAAATACAAGAAGAAAAAGATAAAGTCATAGCTAGTGGTGGTTTAAAAATTATTGGTACAGAAAGACATGAATCAAGAAGAATTGATAATCAGCTTCGTGGTCGTAGTGGTCGTCAAGGTGACCCAGGAGAATCAAAATTTTTTATAGGATTAGATGATGATTTAATGAAGCTATTTGGTGGTGATGTGGTTACATCTGTATATAATAAACTTGGTGCAGATGAGAATATGCCAATTGCATTTGGTCCTTTATCAAAAGCTGTAGAAGGTGCTCAGAAGAAAGTAGAAGGCAGAAACTTCTCTATAAGAAAACATGTATTAAGCTATGATGATGTTATGAATACTCAAAGAGAAATTATCTATGGACAAAGAAGACAAGTCTTAGATGGAGAAAATATAAAATCAAGTATAGAGAACATGTTGAATTCATCTTGTGAAATGGTTTTAGAAACATATTCTGATGAAATCAATCATCCTGATACATTAAATAAAGAAGCTCTTATTTTAGAACTAAAAAATAGACTAAATATTGACCATTTAGATGAATTAGATAAAGAAAAACCAAACTATGAAAACTTACTTTCAGAATTAAAAGAAAAAGTCTTTTCAGTATATGAAAATAAAGAAAAAGAAATAGGAGAAGAAGCTTTCAGAGAATTAGAACGTGTTGTCCTTTTAAAAGTAGTCGATGAAAAATGGATGGATCATATAGATGCTATGGATGAATTAAAAGATGGTATAGGTTTAAGAGCATATGGTCAAAAAGATCCAGTTATTCAATATCAAATAGAGGGTTCTGAAATGTTTGATGAAATGATTAATGACATAAAATTAGATGTTTCAAAAATTATTCTATCTGTACAAAAAAGAGAAGGATATGAAAGAAAAAGTGCTGCTAAAATAACAGGAGAGGGAAGAGAAGATATAGCTGCAATGTTAAATCCTAAAGCATTAGAAGAAGAAAAGAAAAATAAAAGAGAACCAATAGTTAATAATGGTCCAAAAGTAGGAAGAAATGACCTTTGCCC
>CAYOBB010000193.1:0-1599 GCA_964402195.1 uncultured Clostridium sp.
TGAAACTCAAAAAGAAATATTTGAAATGCAACAGTTAGAGAAAAAGGAAAATAATGAAAATGAAGTACAATAGGAGAATATATGGAAGAACTAAGATATAGCGGAAACTGGGAAATATCTGGAAAAGAATTTTTTGGGAATTTGATTATTAATGACAAAAAAGGAATTATCAGACTAATATTACATAATAGAGATAATCTAACGAGCTTATTTAATGATAGGGACATACCTTCAAAAATAAAATTTATAAAAGGAAAACTAATTCCTTATGGAGTTATGAGTTTATTAAATGCTACTGTAATAAGTAGGAATACAAATATTTCATATAGTACAAAAACGATTGAACTAGACATTGAATATTGTATTAATTGCGATTTTAAAGACTATAACAATGTAAAATTTTCTAAAATGGTATTTCGTTTATCTAATACATTAGCGTGGTCTGGCCTAAATAGTATAAGTACAGACTATGAAAAACACTGGTCATTTATTCTTAAACATAAATTTAAAAAGGCTATTTCTTATAGCATAGACAACAATACTACAATTAGCTTTGTACCATATTTTCATGAAAATACGAATATTTATGCTCATGAGGAGATAATAATAAAACAATTTGTAAAAATACAAATTACTTCTCGAACAAATCAAGATTTATATTTTTATATAGAAATTTTGAACAAGATAAAAACCTTAATTGAAATGTCCATAGCAAGAGATATAGATATTAGAGAGATTATAGGATATAAAAGAGATTATTATAGAGTGTTTGATAATAGAAGACTATACAATGAAATCAAAATATATTCAAAAGACTCCTATAAAGATACATATGAAGAACCAAGAATAAATGATATGTTGTTCGATTTACCTAGTACAATAAATAATAAAGTCCCATTATTTCAAAATTGGTTTTTAAAATATGAACTATTAAAACCAATTTTGAACTTATATAATTCTTCTATAATATATGAAAAGATGCCAGCTGAAACGATTTTCCTAAATATAGTTCAAGCATTAGAAACTTATCATTCAAGATTTATATGTAACAAAAAAGAAGATTATAAAAAAAGAGTACAAAATGACATACTAAAAGATGTGCCAGAAGAATTAAAAGAATCTCATTATGAGTACTTATTTGATAAAACACAACAAGATAAAAATACTAATTATATTATTTTAAAAAGTAGACTTAATGATTTAATGCTTGCTAATTTTGACATTATTTTCTTTAACATGTCTAATAAAGCTTTTCCTTATGACTTTGTAGAAAAAGTGGTTGATACAAGACATTATTTTACTCATTATTCAAAGTCAAAAGAAAATAAGATATTTAAAGGAAAAGAATTACTTTTTGCTATAGAAATATTGCGAATTGTTTTATCATATTATCTGCTTAAAGAACTAGGTTTTGAAAAAAATTTTGTTGAGAAAAAAGTTAGAGAAATGCAGAAAACACTATCATATGCATGGGATTTGTACAAATTAGAAACTAAATAGCAGAGTATTTTTTTCTGCTATTTAAAAATTAACAATAAATTAATTCTTTTAGTATAGTTTCTTCAATACAATGCTTATAATTATTCATGAGACCTACCC
>CAYOBB010000194.1:0-1568 GCA_964402195.1 uncultured Clostridium sp.
CATCTACTGCTTCTTGAAGCATTCTCTGTTCATTTCTAACAATTATATCTGGAGCTTCTAATTCTAATAATCTTTTTAATCTATTATTTCTATTTATAACTCTTCTATACAAATCATTTAAATCTGATGTTGCAAATCTTCCTCCATCAAGCTGCACCATAGGTCTAAGATCTGGAGGAATTACAGGTAAAACTTCAAGTATCATCCACTCAGGTCTATTTCCAGAATCAATAAATGCATCAACAGTCTCAAGTCTTTTTATAAGCTTAGCTCTTTTAGCGCTTGTAACTTTTTCTATTTCTTTCTTTAATTGCTTTTGAAGTTTTAATAAATCAACTTTAGCTAGTAATTCTCTAATAGCCTCTGCTCCCATTCCAACTCTTAAAGAATCAGAGCCATATTTTTCTATAGTTTCCCTATATTCTCTTTCATTTAAAACATCACAAGTTTTTAAGCCTGTATCTTTAGGATCTAAAACTATATAAGAGGCAAAATATAATACTTTCTCTAAAGCTTTTGGAGAAATATCAAGAATAAGGCTCATTCTTCCAGGAATTCCTTTAAAGAACCATATATGAGAGACTGGACATGCAAGTTCAATATGTCCAAGTCTTTCACGTCTTACCTTTTTCTTAGTTACTTCAACACCACACCTATCACAAATAATACCTTTATATCTAACCTTTTTGTATTTACCACAATAACATTCCCAATCTTTTGTAGGTCCAAAGATCTTTTCGCAAAATAGTCCATCTCTTTCTGGTTTAAGTGTTCTATAATTGATAGTTTCAGGTTTTTTTACTTCTCCCTTAGACCATTCTCTAATTTTTTCAGGGGAAGCAATCCCAATACTTAATCTATCAAAGTTATCCATATCTTGCATTTTTTATTTCCTCCTTACACCTTATTCTTCGCTATCTATATCAAAGTTATCTAAAGTGCTTAACTCATTTAAATCATTTTCTAATGAATCTTCATCTTCTTCGGTTTCATCAATAATCTCACCATTTTCTTCTAGAGACATATTAGCAAAATCATCTTCTGTTACTGTCATATCGATATCATCATCGAATTTTGGTTCAACTCCATCAGTATCATCTTCTATTGATTCTCTAAGCTCAAGTTTTTCATCTTCTCTATACATTTTTAAATCTAATCCTAAACTTTGTAGTTCTTTTGTTAAAACTCTAAATGATTCTGGTATTCCTGGAGCTGGTATACTTTCACCTTTTACTATAGCTTCATATGTTTTTAGTCTACCTACTGTATCATCGGATTTAACTGTAAGCATTTCCTGTAATGTATATGAAGCACCATAAGCCTCTAAAGCCCAAACTTCCATTTCACCAAATCTTTGTCCACCAAATTGTGCTTTACCACCTAAAGGTTGTTGTGTTACTAATGAGTATGGCCCTATAGAACGAGCATGTATTTTGTCTTCAACCATATGATATAATTTTAACATATACATATAACCTACTGTAACTTCTGCATCAAATAATTCACCAGTTCTACCGTCATGAACAGGGAATTTTCCTGTAGGATTTAATCCTTGCTTTTCAAATAAC
>CAYOBB010000195.1:0-747 GCA_964402195.1 uncultured Clostridium sp.
GCTTTGCATGATAAGAACCTTCCGTCACCCTTCGGGTGCCACCTTCCTTGTTAAAGGAGGTTTTGGGTATACCCTTGAAGACTTTATGCTAATCTACAACACACCTTTCCATCTTTATATGAAATTATCACAACATCGTTTTCTTGTATATTCCCATTTAAGATTTCTTCTGCTAATTTATCTTCAATTATAGTTTGTATTTTTCTCCTTAATGGCCTTGCTCCATAATTTAAATCTTTATTATCTTTTAATATATATTCTTTAACTTCATCTTCAACTTTAATCTTTATGTTTTTCTCTTCTAATCTTTTTTCTAATAATAAAATTAATCTGTCTATAATTTTTACTAATTCTTTTTCTCCTAATTTATTAAATACTACTATTTCATCAATTCTATTTATAAATTCTGGTCGTAATTCTTTTTTTAATTCTTTCAAAACTTCTATTTTTTCTAAACTTTCCTCTTGATTACTATTAAATCCTAATAATTTTTTTTGACTTATTATATTTGCCCCTATATTTGATGTCATTATTATTATACAATTCTTGAAATCTACTGTTCTTCCGAGCCGAATCTGTTAATCTACCATCTTCTAAAATTTGAAGTAATACATTCATAACATCAATATGTGCTTTTTCTATTTCATCAAATAATATTACACAATATGGCTTTCTTCTTACTTTTTCCGCAAGTGTAGAACCAGAATCATATCCAACATATCCAGGAGGTGCACCAATTAATTTAGA
>CAYOBB010000195.1:757-1556 GCA_964402195.1 uncultured Clostridium sp.
ATGTGATTCCATAAATTCTGACATATCTAGTCTTATCATAGCATTTTCATTTCCAAACACTTCATCACTTATAGCTTTACTAAGTTCTGTTTTTCCTACTCCTGTTGGTCCTAAAAATAGAAATGAACCTACTGGTCTTAGTGGATCTTTTAGTCCAATTCTACCTCTTTTTATTGCCTTAGCTATAGACTCTACTGCTTCATCTTGACCTATAACCCTTTCTTTTAACTTTTCCTCTAAATGTGTTAATTTTTCATTTTCTTCTTTTCCTATCTTCTCGATTGGAATACCAGTCCAAAAAGAAATAACTTTTTCTATATCTTCTCTACCAATTTTTATCATTTTTTTATTATTTTTAGTATCCCAATGTTCGGTTTCTTTTTCTAGATTACTTTTTAATTCATTTTCCTCATCTCTTAATTTAGCTGCTTTTTCAAAATTTTGTGTTTTTATTGCTTCTTCTTTTTCTCTTTTTATTTCTTCTACTTTTTTCTCAATTTCTCTTATCTTCTCGGGTTCTTTTTTCGAATTTAATTTTGATTTTGCAGATGCCTCATCTATTAAATCTATCGCTTTATCTGGTAAAAATCTATTATTTAGATATCTTACAGATAAAGTTACCGCAGATTCTATTGCCTCATCTGTAATTTTAACATTATGATGTGCTTCATATTTATCTCTAAGCCCTTTTAATATTTTTACTGAATCTTCTTTTGAAGGTTCTTCTACCATTATTGACTGAAATCTTCTCTCTAACGCATTATCCTTTTCAATATATTTTCTATATTCTTCTATTGTA
>CAYOBB010000196.1:0-1531 GCA_964402195.1 uncultured Clostridium sp.
ATTATGAGAAAAAGGTGGGTTAATTTTGAAGATAATTGCATTTAACTGTGTTAAATATCAATTCTTTTCAAAATTATAGTGTTAAATAAAAAAGTGGCGATAAGGACAATACACTCATGCATCTATTTGGGCAATAATGGCATATACCAAATTAGGATTTGGAGATAAAGCTACTAAATTATATGAAATGATAGATCCAATTAATCATTCAAATACAATTGAAAAAGTAAATATATATAAGTTAGAGCCTTATGTAATTGCTGCTGATATTTATAGTAATAAAGACATGTTAGGAAGAGGAGGTTGGAGCTGGTATACAGGTTCTAGTAGTTGGTTTTATAAAATAGGTATTGAAAATATACTAGGATTTAAAATTGAAAATGGAATTTTGACTGTTAATCCATGTATAAAATCTGATTGGAAAGAATACGAAATAAGATATCGTTATGGTAAAAGTTCTTATTTGATAAAAGTTTATAATCCTGATGGAAAAAATACGGGTGTTAAAGAAGTAAAAGTAAATGGAGTAGTACAAGAGAAAAATGAAATAATTTTAAAGGATGATGGTGTAAATTATGATGTTGAAATAAAAATGTAAAAAAAATGTAAAAAAAAACTTGTACAAAGTAATGTTTTATGATATAAGTATTTTAGATTATAAATGGTAAAAAACTAGAAAGGGGTACCATTATGGAAGAATTAGATATTGGAAGGGATATAAACAGGAAGACTATTTTAGTTGTTGATGATGAAGAAAGTATTGTTGAATTACTGGTATATAATTTGGAGAAAGAAGGATATAATACACTTCAAGCACAAGATGGTGCATCAGCGGTAGAAATAGCTTTAAGAGAGAAACCAGATTTAATTTTATTAGATGTAATGCTTCCTAATATGGATGGAATTAGTGTATGTAAAAGGATAAGATATTCTTTAAATGTACCTATATTAATGATATCTGCTAAGGATACTGAGTTAGATAAAGTAGTTGGTTTAGAGATGGGTGCAGATGACTATATTACAAAACCATTTAAAATTAGGGAAGTAATGGCTAGAATAAAAGCTAATTTAAGAAAATCAGAATTAATGGTACAGCCAGATACTAAGAGTGAATCAGAAGAGAATATAATAACAGTAGGAGATTTAAGTTTAGACTTAAAGAAAATAGAAGCGAGAGTTAAAGGCGAGATAGTCGATTTAACTATAAAAGAATTTGAGGTTTTGAAATATTTAGCTACTCAACCAGGAGAAGTAGTAACAAGAGAGATGTTACTTAAGAAAGTATGGGGATATGACGATTATGTAGGTGCTATCAGAACAGTAGATGTTACTGTAAATAGAATTAGAGATAAAATTGAGAAAGATAAAGCAAATCCAAAAATCTTAATAACTAAAAGAGGAGTTGGATATTACGTTGTAGGGAATAAATAATATTAAAAGAAAAAAGGTAGAGAATTTTAAAAATTCTCTACCTTTTTTCTTGAAATCTTATTCTTTTAAAAATATTTATTACAAAATTGTAATATTTCTT
>CAYOBB010000197.1:0-1520 GCA_964402195.1 uncultured Clostridium sp.
GCTATATATCATGCTATAAAAGCTACTTTATCAAAAGGTGAATTAGTTGAGAATGTTTCTAAAAATGAAGAGGCAAAAGAAGAAAAGACTATAGAGAAAGATAATAAAGGACCAGTAGATAAAAATCTTATAGAAGAAATTTATAAATTCAGAGAAGGTTTAAAAGAAATAGGTGTTGCTGAAGCTAAAGCTCCTTATAAGATTCCTGATATAGTAGAGCCTAAAAAGGAGAAAGTAGTAGTTCCTTCTGAAGAGCAGGTTGATAAAATGACAGAAGAGCTAATAAAGCAAAGAGAAACAAAAGAAATATTAGAAGAAGCTATTAAGAGTACAAAAATTGAAAATGTAGTAGATAATAATCAAGAAGAGAATTTTGACAGTATGTATAAAAAAGTTTTTAATAAAGAGAAAGAAAATGATGATATAAATGAAGAGTTAATTGAAGAAGAAAAACAAGAGGATAAAATTCAACAATATGAAATAGAAGAAAATAAAAAAATAGAGCTAATAGAAGAAAATGAAACGATAGAAGAATTTAAAAATATGAAAAATAATAATTATAAATTTATAGGTATTGTTTTTTCTACTTATATAATTGTTGAGATTGAAAATGAAATGTATATTATTGACCAACATGCTGCTCATGAGAGAATTAGATATGAGCAAGTTAAAGAAAACTATTATAGTGATGAAAATAAGGATTCTCAACTTATGTTACTTCCTGATATAATAACATTAACACATAAAGAGGTAGAAACTATAAAAGAAAATGTTGAAATGTTTGAAAAGGCGGGATTTGTGTTAGAAGCGTTTGGAGAAAATACAATAAAATTAAATGGAGTTCCTAGTATTTGTATAGATTTGGATACAAAGCAGTTATTTATTGAATTATTAGATGAGATTGGTGAGTATTCAAGAACTGCTAGACAGGAAAAAGAAGATAGATTTCTTGCGACTATAGCTTGTAAATCGGCTGTAAAGGCAAAAATGAAATTAGGGAAGGAAGAAGTAGATGAGTTAATGGAGAAATTATTACAATTGCCAAATCCTTTTACTTGTCCTCATGGAAGACCTACTGCAATAAAGATGTCTAAATATGATTTAGAAAAGGATTTTAGAAGGGTTATGTAGATATAAAAGAGTTTAATTTTTAAATAATATGTAGTTTTCTCATTCGTTGTTGTCGTCGCCAAATTGCAGGGCAAGGAGAAAGGGCTCCTTCAAACTACGCCTCATTTCGAAAACTAATATTATTTAAAAATTTAAAATTATAGAGCTAGGTTTCTATACTTGATTGAAGAAAAGAGTTTAATTTTTAAATAATATGTAGTTTTCTCATTCGTTGTTGTCGTCGCCAAATTGCAGGGCAAGGAGAAAGGGCTCCTTCAAACTACGCCTCATTTCGAAAACTAATATTATTTAAAAATTTAAAATTATAGAGCTAGGTTTCTATACTTGATTGAAGAAAAGAGTTTAATTTTTAAATAATATGTAGTTTTCTCATTCGTTGTTGTCGTCGC
>CAYOBB010000198.1:0-1515 GCA_964402195.1 uncultured Clostridium sp.
TCTTTTTTACTGATTTTTGTTTCTTTATATTTTGTATATATCCTTTATTTACAAATATCTGCATAACAAATGTAACTAAGCAACTTGAGTATACTAGTGATATTTTAACTTTGTTAAAAGTATTCATGTATCCTAATATTATTGTTATAGAAAGTAACCACATTTTCACTTTTCCTCCGAATACTTGAAGTTATTTTCTTATTTTGAAATGTTCCTAAAACATTTATAATAGATATAATAATTTCTCCAATTAATATTATAGCTAGTATATTAATCTTTCTAACTAATAATATTATTAATATCATAGTTAAAGCTTTATCTGCTATAGTATCCATCATACTTCCATATAATGTTTGAACATTAAATTTTCTTGCTAAAAATCCATCTATCCAATCTGTTAAAAATAAAATTATTATATTGATAAAAAAAGCCTTATCTGAAAAACTAATTTTCACAATTGGTAAAAATAATGCATATAAAAATCTTGTTGTTGTCATTATATTAACGATTACTTTCATTATTTTTTTATTCACTATATTTTCACTTCCCTTTTAATTATTCACATATTCTTTCTTAATTTTGCTATAAAGAAGCCTTCATAGTATTCATTTGGAGCTACACATAATGTTCCTTCTATTTTTACTGGTAATTTAGGTATATCTTGAATCCCCTTAAAATCTATTGGAACTATTTCTACATTATTATTTTTCAAAACTTTATTTATTATATCTTCATTTTCACAAGATAAAATTGAACATGTAGAATATATCATTTCTTTACCAGGCTTTAATAATTTTATAGCTTTATTCATTAAATTCAATTGTGTCTTTGCTGACCTTTTTATCAGTTCAAAATTAAATTTCTTTTCTAAATTCTCATCATTAATATTTATAGTTCCACTGCCACTACAAGGTGCATCTAATAAAATTTTATCAAATGAAAACATATCATCCATATTACGTGCATCTTCGACCATAATATATGTATTCTTAACACCTTGTTTTTCTAAATTATATTTCAATCGTCCGGCTCTAATTTTATTTTTTTCGCAAGCTGTTATAAAAGATTTATTCTTTGAAAGTGCTGCTATTTGTGTTGTTTTACTACCTGGTGCAGCAGCCATATCTAGTATATTTTCACTTTGTTTTGGAGCTAAAATTATAGGAGGTATCATTGAAGAAAGACTCTGAAGATATATTTCTCCATTTTCATAAATATCCATACTCTTAATTTTTTCTTTTTCTATAATATTAGGTATTACAAAAGCATCTTCACTCCATGAAACCTTTTCATATTCTATCTTCTCTTCTTTAAGCTTATTTTGTATATCTATATAATTACTTTTTAGTTTATTTACTCTTAGACTTAATACTCTTTTTTTAGATAGCCCTCTCTTTATCTTTTCTGCAATTTCTTCTCCGTATTGTTCTATCAATAAATCATTTAAAAAATCTGCTGTTTTCATAATTATCCTTTCTTTTGTTATTATAAAATAAAAAATTAATTATTACAATA
>CAYOBB010000199.1:0-1501 GCA_964402195.1 uncultured Clostridium sp.
ATGTCTAACATTTATAACTTTATTTTCAAAATCTATATCTTCCCAAGTTAATGCACATAATTCTCCTGGCCTCATTCCTGTAAAACATGATGTTATAAAAGCACAAGTAAAAGTATCGTTGTCTTTAAATCTTATTAAAATTTTATCAATTTCTTCTTGTGTGTATAAATGCTTTTGGAAATCATTATCATCTTCAATTTTTGGTAATCTCAATGTCAAACTCGGATTATATCTTATAAATCCATAAACATCAGTTGCTTCTCTAAATGTCCCTTTCATGACTTTTAATATATTTTTAAAATAATTTCTAGAAAATGAATATTTATTACATAATTCAGTTAAAAAACTATGCAGAGTCACACTTGTTATTGCACTTAATCTATATATTCCTAGTATTGGTTTTAAATATTTGTTTATAATATTTTTATATGCCTCTTGCGTTGTATATTTTAAATTAACTTTACAATAATTTTCATACCAATAATCTAAATAATCGTGATATGACATTTGAGATTCTTTTATAACCACACCTGTTCTTATATATTCCTCATAAGCTATTGTACCAACTTCTTGTGCTTCAACTTTTGTTTTAAATCCACCTTTTGTTATTCTTTTTCTTTTATTATTTACTTTACTAACATCAAAACAATATTCATAACTTTTGCCTCTTTTTCTTATTCTAACACTTGACATTTCTATTCAACTCCTTCTGTATTTAACTTTTTTATATTCTCTAAATTTGATAAATCATTACCTTCATTTTCCTGTAAAAATTTTTCTAAAGCTGATTTACGAATTTTCAAACTCTTAAGCTTTACAGCTTTTAACTTCCCCTTTTTTATTAATTCATAAATATAATTTGGGCTTGAATGAAGTATTTTAGCAACTTCATGTGTTGTATAAATCATTTTTTCTTCAATTACATTTGTTTTCATTATCTCTCCATCTCCTTATCTTTATAATTATGTTCTCTTTCTTTTCTCTCAATTTCTTCAATTATATTTTTTGGAACTCTCTTTATATATTTTTCATATTTATTAATTTGATTTTGCATATTCATCAATTTTATACTCGTTTCAAATTCTTTATCTCCCATTTGTTTTTTTAGTTCATTATTTTCTTCTACAAGTTCCTTATTATCGTATTTTTGATTAATTACCTTTATTTCTAATTCTCTAATATAATCTTTATAAGAATTTACTTTAGCTGAAAATTTTTGAACTTTGGGTACAAACTCAGATAGTATATCCATAGCCTCTGCTTTATCTTTTTTCATACCAATTAAATTTATATTTTCTATTGAATTCGATAATTTATGATATAAATAATCCAAATTATCTGCCATTTTGAATAACCAAGTTGGAATATGCTTTCTTTTAGTTTCTTGTGCAGATTGACCCCTTTCTAATTCTTGCCATCTTTCATGCATATACTCATAATATCTTGTTTGCCATTCTGATAAACTCTTTTGATTTCCTAATATACTTTTAGCAGATAGTTT